>NZ_JCAJRU010000259.1:0-6589 GCF_059447605.1 Paenibacillus sp. N119s
CGTGGTGCGAGCAATGCGGGCAGCTCCTTTTTGCTGCAGATACAGAGCATTATTTAGTTCCTGACCAGGTACGGGTTTGAACACCAGGATAGGCAAACCAGATGCGATGCTTTCTGAGAGCGTGATACCGCCAGGTTTTGTAATCACCAGATTACTTGCTCGCATAAGTGCTGGAACGTAGTCCACGAATCCGTAGGTATAGATGTCTGGATGGTCTGCATATAGCGCATCCAATTCTGCTTTCAATTGCTGGTTGCGTCCGCACACGATCAGCAGTCGTAGCTGCGGAAGGCGGCTCAAATGACGACAGATATCCAGTATGCCGGATAACACACCGTAGGCGCCTGCCATAATGAGCAGTGTGGTCCTCTCAGTCTGTAACGGTAGGATTGTCTGCGGCTGATCAGGGACTTCGTCGGCAGATAGGTTATAAAAAGAAGCGTGAATCGGAATCCCAGTCGCGGCTATACGTTCGATAGGGATTCCCCGCTGCGCGGCTTCCTGCTGAAGATCCTCAGTGGCTACATAATAGCGATCAATATCAGGATGTAGCCAGCGCCCATGCAGGTCGAAATCTGTAACCACATTGACAATCGGCAAATTCATGCCCATTTTGCGGCGCAACGCCGGGAGAGCAAGCTGCGGGAAGGTATGGATCACAAGATCCGGCAACTCCTTTTTCAGTGTGAGAGCAAGCTGACGCATTCCGAATGAATGCAGTACATGGCCAAAGGCCGATTTAGCCTGCATACTGCGCGTGATGTTATAGACCCAGCCGTATAGCTGTGGAATGGTTTTGAAGCTTTGCATATATACAAATTTGGTCAGCCCATTCAGCCATGGATGAGATTCAGCCATCAGATCGAGTAGTTGTACCTCGCAGTGTCCGAGTCTTCGCAAACTATCCATGATTGCCCGAGCGGCCTGGACATGGCCTTCCCCGTAGCTGGCGTATAATATTAGAATTTTTGGTGCTGAGACTTCCATGATTGTTTAGCCCCCTATATTCAATAAGCACATGAAGCTCATTTCAGGAACGTTCCAAGTTGAGGGAGGATATGGCTGGCAAAACGAAACGCTCTAGCAGCGTTCGTGGGTTTTTCCAGCGGCTCACCTTGCTGTCTGCTGTAAACACCACGACTGCGTTCGCTTCCGGTATCAGATAAATTTGCTGTCCTCCATGTCCGTGCGCACATGCATAGTCCATGCTGTGGAGTCTTCCAGTCCACCATTGGAATCCGTAATCTCCGAATTCCGGATAGCCTTCAACCTGTCGCTGCGTCGCCTGATGCAGCCAATCGGTTGGGATCAATTCTTTCCCATTCCAGATGCCTTGATGAAGGCAGCAATCGCCGAATTTAGCCATGTCTCGCGACGTCAGGTACAGACCAATGTGGCCCATGGTGTAGCCTTCTGGATCTTGTGCCCAACCACTTTTCCCGAATCCTAACGGTTCGAATAAATGCTGGAGAGCATACGTATAGGCATCAATCCCACTGCAACGGGTGAGCAGTACGGACAACAGATGCGAATCCACACTGCGATATTGGAATACGCCGATTTGATCCTCCTGTACAGGTAAGCGTAGGGCAAAGGACGGCCAGCTTTTACTGCGATGAAAACGGTGGATAAAAGCTTCACCGAGCTTTTTGCCTGTCTGCCAATACAAGCCTGACGTCATAGTCAGCAGATGACGAATCGTAATCCGTTCTAGCAGTGTATCCTTCCGCTGGGGTAAATACTCAGGAATCAGCTTATGCACAGCTGTTTCGGGTCCGGGCATATCCCCGCGCGCCATAGCAATGCCGACGAGCGTGGAGGTGAAGCTTTTGGTTGCGGAACGCAAATCATTCAAAGCGCTTGCCTCATGACCGTTGTAATAGCGTTCCCAGATCAGCTTGCCGCGGCGAAGCAGCAGGAAGCTGTGCATTTTCGGAAATTTGGCTGGGATTTCGTGGTCTGCCTGATCCAGTAGGGAGGCATTGATGCCTTCCTCTTCACAAGTTCCGAGGTTCAGCGCAGACAGCCGGGCAACAGGTGCAGTGAACAGCGGAGCATTACGGCTCATCCTTTTCCCTCCCTTGTTATGTTTATTTATTTTACCCCAAACACATACGCTCCAAAAGCCGATAAATAAGGTATACCTCTATACAGCTGCTAATTTGAGACCTCCAAATGCTATGAAGCGTAAAAGATAGGTGAAATCAATGTAAATTTACTGGAAAGCTGAAAGCTGTATTTGAATATGGTATAATGGGGTAGTGATTCAGCCAAACGAAAATGGGTTAATAATAGTGTCAGGTACATGCCTCGCATCAGGCATTCCCGACCTAAGCTGCACTAGACATACTACTTCACTGCATAAGGACATCAATACTTTTCGGCATTCTCTTCAACGGAGCACTTATTTTCAACGTTTTGGGAGGGAGTTACATGGCAACGAAAGGTCACAATGAAGTTAAGGAAAGTCTGCGGGAAATGACTCGAATTTTCCGGCCTAAGGATCCCAAAAAATTTGTAAAGGAATATGTGCGAAAATACCGGATAACAGGAGGGTATGAGGAAGAGTTGACCATGGTGGTGGAAAACGAACTCGGCCGCATAAATTCTTCAGTATCTTAAGGGTTCGCTTACTGAACAACTAGAAACACGACTTTTATAAACCGTCTATCCGCAGAGGAGACGGTTTTTTTGTGTCCGTCTTGCATACAATGGGATAGGTTTAGTGAATTGTATGTACAAAGGAGGCGGATTCCAATAGAAGTAGCGATACGAACACCGGAGGAAATCGGCTATATGAGGGAGGCCGGACGTATTTTGGCAGATTGCCATCGTACGCTGGAAAGTCGTATTCTTCCGGGAATCACAACGCTTGAAATTGATGCTTGGGTGGAGCAATTTCTACGCAAGCGTGGTGCCACGCCCGAGCAAAAGGGCTATAAGGGGTTTCCTTATGCTACCTGCGCTTCGGTCAATGAGGTGGTATGTCATGGCTTTCCCTCGCAGCGGGTGCTTCATGATGGGGATATTGTGACCATCGACATTGTGGTCAACAAGGATGGGTGGCTGGCTGATCGGGGATGGACCTATGCAGTGGGTAACATCAGCCGGCCGGTAGCCAAGTTGCTACGACAGACCCATAAGGCGCTGATGCAAGGCATCGAAGTTGCCCGCCCGGGCAAGACCTTAGGGGATATCGGGCATGCGGTGGAAAAAGCGGCAAGATGGCGACGGTACGGTAACGTCAAATCTCTGATCGGGCATGGGATCGGGCGCCACATGCATGAGCCGCCTGACGTTCTCCACTACGGCCGTGCTAGAACGGGATTGCCGCTGCGCGAAGGGATGGTGATTACCATTGAGCCGGTATTTACCCTCGGACCCGAAGGCGCGGTGCTCTGGGGGGATGATGGCTGGACCATCAGCACAGCAGACGGCAGTTGGGGCGCTCAATACGAGCACACGATTGCGATTACAAAAAACGGTCCTTATATTTTGACCTCGTAAAAGAGTATTGTGCCATAGGGAGTCCAATGTGCGGGTCGTGTGCATAAGACTCTCTTGGTAAGTTTTTTAGAATAGCATATCCACTTCACCAAACAATGAGCTTCTTGTTATAAATCATAGATCGAGATTTGGATCGTCGGTATAATAGGAGGCATAATATTTGGAAACTAGGAGTGGAATCAACATGATGATCAGGGAAGCGACAATATCAGATGCCGAAGACATCGCCAAAGTGCATGTAGACTGCTGGAGAACGACGTACAAAGATATCATGCCTGCCGAGGTTCTGGAACGGCTTTCCTATGAGCAAAGAACAGAACTGTGGAATGCGAATCTATCTACTGAAGACGGCCATCTCGTATATGTTGCTGAAAATGAGGAGGGGGAGATTATTGGATTCGTGAGTGGAGGTCCGGAAATGTCAGGGGAATATCCCCCATACGGGGGGGAGATAACGGCTCTTTATGTTTCGAGTGAATACCATAGTTTAGGGCTGGGCAAGAGACTATTTTTACGCTTGCTTCAACATTTTAATAGTATGGATATTCACTCTGTTATGGTGTGGGTGCTGGCTGATAATCCAGCATGTACTTTTTATGAAAGGCTGGGGGCCAAACCTGTAGTAGAACAGCATATTATAAATATGGGCGACAAAAACCTGAACATGGTGGCTTACGGCTGGTTGCTACTCGGATAGTATACGCTTTTGTCCTTCCAAGGCGCGAATAGGAGCGATATTTTGCGTGAATTCCAGCGTTCCCAGATAGCGTCCTTCGGCATCACGAATAGCAAAGTAGCGGATGTAGACAAATTTGTCCTTGATTGGAATCCAAAAATCTTCAACATCCTTGCGACCGGCTTTAAAATCCTCCAGCAGTTTCTCAACAACATGCACACTTTGCGGCGGGTGGCAATTTTGTACGGTACGACCAATGACGGCCTTGGTACGGGCAAAAATCCGTTCTTTACCATGAGAGAAATAGCGAACAACATCATTTTCATCGATAAAGGTCAGGTCAACAGGCAGATGATTCAACAGCAGTTCCAATTGTTGTACAGATACAATTCCTGTTTCGAATCGCACGAACCCTTGCGGAGTAGCGGAAGTGCCTTCTGTTTGCTCAAGGGCTTCTACGGGGTCCTTTGCCCGTTCAGGTATCCATTCACGTTCAGGAGCGGTCAGACAGAAACCGATTTCCTCGCTTTCCCGGGCTATTTTCAGCCATTCATCCTCGGTCAGCTTACTGAGTGCCATCGGCAGCAAAATATTCTCTTCCTTGAATATCATTTCATTCACTTCGCTCATGATATGGGCAAGTGCCTGCCCAATCTGTTCACGATTCCCGTTATACTCAGTGAGCAGCTGTTTTGCATCCTTGATGGCGGCGCGAATCCCGTCGTCCACCCCCCACATCACTTTGGTTGGACCAAAGATTCCATAGCGTTCAAGATAAGGAAAGACCAGATTCTCTTTGCGGCTATAGTGCTTGTCGAGATCCATTAGCAGACTTAAATCCTCCAGCAACTTGTAAATCACCTTAGGACTGTCTTCCTTTTGAAATTGCTCTGCATGCAATGCCAGCTTAAAATTGACCAGCCGTTCGATCTCACGATTTTCCAGCTTGAAGGTGTGGACAGGATGCCCCGGTTGTTCCTCCGGTCCTGAAGGACGGTGAATATCCTCAATAGAGCCCTTGAATATCGACGTATGAACGGAACAGAGGCGTTGGACTTCCGACACCGGGATTCCCTCCTCGGTCATCAAGGCATGCTCCATAGCTGAAATTTCCGCCACGCTTACTCCGCCAACGGCCTCTGCAAAACGCGCTTTGACTTCCTCCACGCTTTTCCCGGCATGTAGTTCTTTTATAATTTCCTTCAAGGTTCGTTGACGCTCCGTTAATTCCTGTGCTGTATGTTCCCGGTTGTTAATGAGCTCGCTCATGATGGTTAACTCCTTTATTTTTGAATGATAAAACCATGTTGCATAAACGTCTGCTGCACAGTTTCCATACTTATTTTCTTTAACGCAATTCCTTTGGACAGTGTCATAAAACGTCCTGCGGTTTGAAGCATGCTTTGATCCATTTGTTCATCCCCTTGATTGAGAACGTTTTTCATTTACAGAGTAGCATAGGCTCAAACGAGCTATTGTGATTGTACGCACAATTTTGTTCGGGTGGTTGACAACGGTAAATCTTGGTTTATATACTGTGTATAAAGATATATACAGTAATAACACTGGAGACACTGTGGTAACACTTCGAAATGAAGAGCGAACGAGGTCGTTATTACACAGGTAGTGCAGAAGGGATCAGGATAAGAAAATGACGATCATGAAGCAGGCATGGATGATTACCCGTCAGGATTTTCGCAAGAATCCATATGCAGCACTATGGACGTTGCTATTTATTGCGTATTTGGGGTTTACCATGAGTTTTGCGGTAAGTGTGCAATGGGGTGAGCATGCAGCCTTGAGCCCAGTAGCTGATTTCATTATGCTGGCGTTGATTCCGTTTTTGGGATTCTTTTATAACCGTCGAGCGTTCAAATATTTGCAGGAAGATTCCTATACGCACATGTTAGCTTTTTTCCGCACCTTGCCTATACCGATGAAAGCCGTAATTATGAGCCGAATTCAACAAGGGATATTGGCGTTTGTTGTGAATAGTGTGATATTTTTTACTCTTTTGTTTACGTTGTCAGGTACGCTTCGGATATATGCCAGCACAGGTTTCTTTGTATCGTTTGCTCTGACATGGATAGGCTACGGAATGCTCATTCAAGCCATCTATATTCATTTGGAATTTCTGAAGAGAGGAAAAGAGTACTTTTGGCTATCCATTGTCGTCATGATCATGTGCGGAATAGTTACGATTATAGTTCGAGTCTGTGGGGCCAATCTGGTGCTGATAACGGCATCTTATAGTAAGGAATGGATGCTCTTGTCTCCGGTAATGTGGGGAGCATTGCTAGCAGGAGCCTTTGGAATGTTCGTGTCCTATCTGGTGACACAGCGCAAGCTCATGAAACGGGACTTAACTTAGTCGTATGTATACAAAAATAACTAAAAAGGGAGGGA
>NZ_JCAJRU010000260.1:0-6588 GCF_059447605.1 Paenibacillus sp. N119s
TCTGTATTTTTGGCATACGTTTCTTTAATTAGGGTGGTAACGCGAGCAGCTCCTTCTCGTCCCTTGGGATGAAAGGGGCTTTTTGGTTTGTTTAATAGTAATTTTTGGATAAAGTTTAGGAGGAATTCAGGATGAAATGGGAAGAATTGAAGCCTGAGCAACAGGCAGAGGTAGAACGACAGCTAGAGGTGATCCGCCGTGGAGTAGCGGAAATCGTACCTGAGGATGAGCTGAAGCGTAAGGTGATCAAATCGGTTGTTAGCGGCGAGCCGCTTAAAATTAAGCTCGGTCTGGACCCGTCCGCGCCCGACATCCACATCGGACATACAGTTGTTATGCACAAACTACGCCAGTTCCAGGAACTAGGTCATCAAGTGCAACTGATTATCGGGGATTTTACTGGCAGAATTGGTGATCCGACAGGTAAATCGGAGACCCGCAAGCAACTGACTGAGGAAGATGTTCAGCGCAATGCACAAACGTACAAGGAGCAAATTTTTAAGATCCTTGATCCTGAAAAGACAAAGGTATACTACAATTCCGAGTGGTTAGGACCGATGTCTTTTGCGGATGTGGTAACCCTGTCTGCCAAAGTAACGGTTGCCCGCATGTTGGAACGGGATGATTTTACCAAACGGTACCAAAATGGCTTGCCGATCAGCATCCATGAGTTCTTTTACCCTCTGATGCAGGGCATGGACTCTGTGGCTCTCCAAAGCGATATAGAGTTGGGAGGGACAGATCAGAAGTTTAATCTTCTGATGGGTAGAACGCTGCAAAAAGAATACGGAGTGGAGCCACAGGCGACTATTACATTACCACTGCTTGAGGGACTTGATGGCGTTCAAAAGATGAGTAAAAGTTTGGGGAACTACATTGGTGTGGATGAGGAGCCGAATGAAATTTACGGTAAATCCATGTCTGTTCCTGACGAGCTCATGCTGAAATATTTTGAGCTTGCAACAGATATTAGCAATGATGAACTGGCAGAGCTGGCGAAAGGGGTTAAGGCGGGTTCAGTACATCCGCGTGATGCCAAAATGAAGCTGGCTGGAACATTGGTGCGCATGTACCACGGTGAAGAGGCGGCGGAAGCAGCCAAGCAGCATTTTGTGACTGTATTCCAGCAACGCGCGCTTCCTGATGATATTGAAGAATTCACTTTAACAGCAGATCAGTTGGATGAAGGCGGCATTCGTGTAATCCAGTTGCTGACTCATCTAGGCTTTGCAGCATCTAATGGTGAGGCTAAGCGCAGTATTCAGCAAGGTTCGGTCAAAATTAACGAAGAGAAGTGGACCGATGTGAACGAAGCATACAAGCCGCAGGAAGGCGACATTGTACAGGTAGGTAAACGGAAATTTGCTAAAATCAAGCTCGGATAATTAAAATACATTTAAAAGCAGCGTTGAGTTTGATTTCGTATCTCAGTGCTGTTTTTTTTATTTCTATCAAGTGAAAAGCCATGGTAAACTTAGCACAAATAATCAAACAAGTAGGTAAAGAGTTTTACATAATGAATATGTGGGTTGCCCAATGTAGATGTAGGCTAGATAAATTACAAGTACGGGGAAGGATTATATGGACTATTTTAAACGGATTCAGTGTGCGATTGAGTTTATCGAATTGAATCTCCGGGAGGATTTGAAAATTACGGAGATTGCTTCACAGGCCTACTTTTCAGCTTTTCATTTTCAACGGGTTTTTCAGGCCATTTCGGGTTTTACAGTTCAACAGTATATAAGAAGGAGAAGGTTGTCCGAAGCGGCTAAACGGCTAAAGCAATCCAATCACAAGGTATTAGACATTGCTATTGAGTATCAGTACAACTCACAAGAAGCTTTTACCCGTGCTTTTGAAAAAAGTTTTGGGATTACCCCGGGGAAATATCGTAACTGTGATATTGAGCTTTCTGGCCAAAGCAAAATCAATTTTCTGGATTATCAAAAGAATATAACGGGGGGATTAGATGTGAACAAGCCTGTGATACTGCAACTCGAAGCGACTAAAATTGTAGGATATGAATATAAAACAAATTTGAATAATGAGCAGCACTATAAAGAAATTCCAGGATTTTATGAACACTTTGGGGCAAATGAATATTTTATGTGTATTCCGAATAAAATCGCACCGGGAATGTCCTATGGGATTGCCTGCCGATTTGAAGACAACGGTGCTTTTTCATTTGTGGTGGGTGAGGCAGTTGAAAAAGAGTCGGAAGAACTGGAAGAGGGCTTCATATATATGGAGATTCCAGCAGGCAAGTATGCTGAGTTTGACGCTTCAGGTTCAAATGGACGTGTTCAAAATATACGAGACTTCATCTACGGCACATGGCTTCCTAATTCTAATTTTGAACGGAGGGAAGGGCCTGACTTTGAAATTACGGACGTCATGAATTCCTATCCTGATCATTTGAGTATGAAGGTATATATCCCCATTGAGTAAACCCTCAGGCTTGATACGAGGGGAATATAAAAAAAGCACCCGAATGTATTCGGGTGCTTTTCAGTGCTAATCCAAGGATTAGCGGTTGTAGAATTCGACGATTTGTTTTTCATCGATATCTTGGGACAATTCTGCACGCTCAGGCAAACGGATGTATTTACCTTCCAGAGCTGCGTCATTGTACTCCAGGTAAGCTGCCAAGTGGTTACGGTTTTCCAAAGCTTCTTTGATGGAAGACAGGGAACGACTTCTTTCACGAAGACCGATCACGTCGCCAGGGCTTACTTGGTAAGAAGCGATGTCAACTTTTTTGCCGTTCACAGTAACGTGACCATGAGCTACCAATTGACGTGCGCCTGCACGGGAATTAGCAAAGCCAAGACGGAATACAAGGTTGTCCAGGCGGCTTTCCAGCAAGAACATAAAGTTTTCACCAGCGATACCGTGCATGTGTTGAGCTTTGTTGAACAGGGTACGGAATTGTTTTTCACCCAAACCGTACATGTGGCGCAGCTTTTGTTTTTCTTGAAGCTGCATACCGTAGTTACTGATTTTTCTCCGTTGGTTTGCACCATGTTGTCCCGGAGGGAAAGGGCGTTTCAATTCTTTACCTGTGCCGCTCAGGGAAATACCGAGACGACGGCTCAATTTAAATTTAGGACCAGTGTAACGTGCCATTATAGAGTTAACTCCTTCATAATTAAAATTTGAGTTGGGGCTCTCTTTGCGCTCCAATTTGTTCGGCGCTACCGAGTAAGGTAAGACGCACTACTGACAGAAAAGTTCAGCCGCTGTCCTGTCAGCAACAAATAAGATGAGGGTGACACAAACTGTTACGCCCAAAATTTAAGATCCGCACAGTAGATAGTTCTGCCGTACAGTCTTTTTCAATAATATATATTATAGGTAATAGTGGGTCAATGTCAAGAAGAGAAAAAGAATGAAAACGTCAAAATTTGTCGATAGGGCTTTAGAACTAAAAAAGCAGGACTGATTTCTGAAAAATGGATGCAAATTTCTAAAGTTGAGAGTAGAATAGATCATATTATGAGCTATAGTGGTGTATAGCCGCTGTCTTGGTACAGCTAATTTTGCTGTGAAGGAGCGCCTTAATATGTCGGAATTTTCAACAACGGATCAGCAAACGCTTGACAGTAAAACAGTTCAGGCTAGCGGTGCTCCGCTGTTTGATGATAAAGGATATACGTCTTTTGCCTGGCTCCAGAACATGGATATGACACCCTATGATTACCCCTATATTAATCAGCTTCTCGTCCAAGGATATCGGAATTGGATACAGCAGAGCAATGGTATATCCTGGATCAGCGAAGAATGTACTGCTGTTTTTAATTTTACAGGTGTTCGGGTTGCTGGTAGGGAAGAGGATGATGACGAGGATCTAGAATTGGTCGAGCGTTGTTGTATATCTAGAGAGATGGAAGTGAGCCAGCGTAAACTTCGAGATGGGAGCCTTGCATTTGTATATATGGTCCCCATACTATGCCGCAATTACAAGAAAGATCCCTTTGCTGCTCTTCGTTTTACACGGACTGCTCAACATTCTGTCTCAAATCAGGATGCATTGTTAGTGGCTTCTTTGCATTTTAGATCCTGCTTTTACTCGAAGTTTGAGTATATTTTTATGGAAGATATCCTAGGCATGCAGAATCGGAGCGAACGTGAAGGTAGACGCCGCTCTATTTTATTTCAAATTGTAAAACGGATGCATGACAAGATTGATGTGGAAGGCGTGCTAGATGAAGTATTTGGAAGCATCGCCTATTTGTTTCCCCATGTGGATATTACATTGTATATGAGTCAGGATCGGCACAGTCGAAATCCTCAGGTCAAACCTTTGTTGCTGCATGAACGGGACGAGGATGTATGTGTCCGTGCATTTATGAAAGGGCAAATGGCTGTGAATGAGCCTGCCGGCCCACATGATGAAATAACTGAAATTGGTATCCCGTTACGTGGTAAGCAGGGGGTATACGGTGTTTTCCATATGATTCTTCCGGCAGGTGCGGATAGTATGGAAAAAGTGGATGTAGAGCTGATTGTGATGATGGCAGATACAGCTGGCACCGCATTTGAAAATGCAAAGTTGTTGGAGCAATCGAATGTACTGATCCATGAATTGCGGCTCATTAATGAGCTGGTTCAGCGTTTAAATCAAAGTCTGAAATTAAATGAAATATTTGAGTTTGCCGTGCAGGAGTTATTAAAAATGTTCATGGCCGACTTTTGTTGTATTGTGCAGTTGGATCAGGATGAAAGCTGCTTTAAGGTCATGTCAAGTAATGTGGAAAGTTTAAAGCTGGAGAGTTACCCTCGTGAAGGCGGATTTGCTGGATTGATAAGCAAAACAGGAGAACCCGTCATTGTGTCAGATTATAGAAAGGATGGGAAAATATCTTCTCGATTTATGGATACAACAGGCTCCCAGTCTTTGATGGCAGTGCCTATGAAGAACAGGGGCACCCCTAGAGGAGTTATATTATTGTCGAGTAAGCTTCCACACTTTTTTTCTTACGATAATTACAAGATGCTGCAAATGCTAGCTCCTCATATCGGGCTGGCTGTAACCAATGCTATGCTGCACGCGGAAGTGCGGCGTCTGGCGAATATGGACATATTAACAGGTTTGTATGTACGTCATTATGTAGACCGCATCATTCAGGAACATCAGGAAAAGGATTTCTGTGGCTCTCTTATTTTGGTGGATATTGATCAATTCAAGCAGGTGAATGATACGTATGGTCATCAGACGGGGGACGAAATTTTAAAAAGCGTCAGCAATATTGTTCGTACAGCGACCCGAGATGAGGATGTATGTGCCAGATGGGGTGGAGAGGAGCTTGCCATTTATTTGCCGCAGCTGGGGGTACAACAGGCACTAGAATATGCAGAAAAAATACGTTGCCGTGTACAGTATGAAACTGATCCTCAGGTGACTGTTTCCTGCGGGATTGCAGAATGGAACTGGCTGGACGAGCAGATCAGTATCGAATCTTTATTTTATAGGGCTGATATGGCCTTGTATGAAGCGAAAAATGAAGGGCGTAATCGCATAGTTATTGATCATACAGACGATATGTAGAGAATATTCCTTAAGGAATGTTCTCTTTTTGTCTTGCATAACCGATTGTAGACAGGTAATCCTAAACATAGCTATTACATGAATGGTCTGAACAGAACATTTTACTCATGATGTGTAGTCATGTTTAGGATAGGACGGATGATGGTATGCATTGGAGAAAGCAATGGGTGATGCGAGGTTACTGTGTGTTTCTAATCGTATGTGTGTTAAGCGGTTGTGCACTGGATCGGCAATCTACTCCTGAGCAGATTTTTAGAAGAGCTGTTGCAGGGATGGCTGGCAAGGAGAAGGTAACGTTTACCGGACAAACTGGAATTAGAGCTAACGGTGGTCTGCCTACGACTAAACAATTTAAATATCGCGGGAAGCTACAAAATCACGATGAAATGATCATGCAGTGGGGATCGGCAGAGGCTTTCCGTAAGCAAGGCGACTATGTAGCCCTGAAAAAGGATAAGTCCGAGTCTGGTGTTACACATGAACGGTTTCTTCGTCAAAAGGGAAAATGGATTGTGCTGGCATCTGGGGATGCTCCTATGGTTCAAAATGGGTTGTTGAATCGCTTCAATCCGATTCAGGAGCTTGAGGAATTAAATACACTGAATAAGAGCATTCGTATGGAAAAGGGAGCTGCCCGTGGAACTTGGGTGGTGAGGATTGAACCAGAACCAGCCTCGGCAAAGCGTTGGTTGAAGGAGCGTTTAATGGAAGAAATGAATACATTAAATCCTCAATTCGGGGTATTAAAAATGCAACATACAGAAACAAACCGAGAACTGCAACAAAAGCTGAGCCAAGTATGGAAGCAGAGTTGTGAGGATATGAATAACCAGTTGGAGCATTCCAGTGTGCAGGCTGTATACCATTTAACTATAGACCGTCAAACAGGTTTACCCTTAAAGCTGTCATCCGAGTGCCGGATTTCCCGACAGGTTACGAATGAAGAGTTGCATCAAGAGGCTCTGATCACCAGAGTTGTTTTTGAGGACTACAAGTAACGGAGCGGGCGTGATACAATGGAATTCGAATTAACCGTTGTT
>NZ_JCAJRU010000261.1:0-6572 GCF_059447605.1 Paenibacillus sp. N119s
TTTTCAGTTTCTTGACAATCTTTTTCCGTTCATCCAACTTTTCAGCCTGAACCGTAAAAACGATGACACTATAGTCAGTCGGGTTATCCATATAAGTCAACAGCGTCTCAAGACGGTGCTCTATTTTGTTGTTATCTTTGCCTGCTGCAAATACACTGGTATCCCGTACAATAATCAGCTTCTTCGGCACCAGAAAAGGCGCTGTTTCCGCATCCTCCACAACCACCTCAATTGGCGTCTCGGTTAAATCATAAGAAATAATGGCGAAGTCACGATGTTCCTCCTCCACCACCTTCTCTTTTAACAGATCAACAAACTGCTTCATTTGATATTTTTCATTACCGTATAGCAGATACACTGGCGAGATATCGCCTTTGCGAATAGCCTTAGAGGCCGTTTTTACATCCATTTTCCGTTCCCCCCACCCACTGATCGTACCTGACATCCGACCAGAAGGCAAGTCAAGGCACAAACAAAGGGACCCCGCCCTTAGGCAGAATCCCTTCACCACCATCTATATCAACACGGCAGCAGAAAGCTCTAGAAACTTTCGGCCGTCGGGATACGACGTCGGTTCTATAGTTTATTCTCAGTTTCTAAAAGTGTGTCAACTTACGGAAACTATTTTCCAGTGCTGCGCGGGACGGTGTACGTATATTTACTTGCAGTCCCATCCTGCTCTGTTTCATACATAAAGGTCTGGCTGTCATCTGACCAGCTTCCTTTGACCCAGGCACCCTTCAGAGTACGGACTTCCAGTGTTGTTCGGTCTACACCGTTATCGGAGAGCTTATATACTTTCAGCTTTTTACCCTCAATAGCCACCGCATAGCTACCATCTGGCGAGTTGAGCTGATCTGTAGATGTGGACTGAGCACCATAGGTGGAAGCATTATTGCTGTCTGGAGAGACCAGCGAATTGGATACAAAGCCTTCTCTGCGAACGGAGTCTTGTGACACGGATGATTGCTGATCATCAGAAGCTGTATTGCTGCTATCCGCTCCTAAGGAGTTCCCTGCATCCTTGGCACTTTTGGAAGTCGTGTCTTTCGATGTTTCATTTGAAGCAATTCGACTCTGTACCTTCAATTCCTGACTAAGCGACGAAGATGTGTCATTTGTACTTGTATTATCGCTATTACCGTCCTGAGCGGTATCTGTGCCCGCTAGAGGCGCCTTTTCCATTTTTGGTTCCAATTGTTCATCAGGAGCAATCGTGGCTTGATCAGATTCCTTCTGATTTAACCGTTGATCATCAGATTTAGTAGCATCTACGGGCGACTTTTCCTTCGTCACCTGACGATCGGAATTTGGTTGTCCCTGTTTCACATCCTGACGGGAAGAATGTCTAGTTGGTGCAGACTTTGTTGAAGGTTCCTCGCCAGCTTGCTGATCATCAGACTTCCCAGCATCCTGTTTGGAAGAATTGTTTTCATCCACACTGTCTGCTCCCTGTTTGTCCAGGTCAGGTTCTTTGTCCGCAGGTGTCTGAGACGGCTCCGTTCCTTGTCCCTGTTCAGACGGTTGATTGGTCGAACCCGATCCAATAGCTGCTTCAGGCCCTCCACTCCCATTGGTTGTACCTGGAATTTCCGTTTGGTTCTGTTGACTCGTTACCTCGGGCGATTGGGATGTAAGTATGCCTTCCGCATCCTGTACTGTTTTAGGCTCGAAGTTGAATACTACAATCCCCAGTACAACGGCTGCGGCAGCCACGCCCATGGCCGCACGGCCTCCCACCCGGTTCCACCAAGGCACAGGCCGAGTACGTTGTCTAGGCTCCGTTCCAAGCACAGGATCAACAGCCACAGGCTGCATTTCTTGAAGTGCGCTTCCCTGCTCTTCACGTGCGCGGTCAATGGCATCAAGCTGAGGCATGATGGAATCCACCAGGCTGAACGCCGGGGAAACCGCAGGCAATTCCTCCAGCTCGCGAGAGAGTGTCTGAAGAATATGAAATTTTTCCGCACAGTCCGGGCAAGTCGCAATATGGTTCATTAATTGGGATGTCTCTTCTTCGCCCAGTTCATGATCCACATAACGCTGCATCCAATCCATCACCTCTTCTCCACACTTCATCCTGATACACCACCTTTCTGATATTCCTGAAGTAGCCCTTGCAATTGCTGTCTTGCACGATACAAGTATGACTTGACCGTATTTAGCGGCAAATCCAGAGAATCGGCAATCTCGTTGTAAGAGAAATCCTGCAAATATCTCAGGACAATTACCGTCCGGTGGTGTTCCGGAAGCCGTTGTATAGCCTCGCGAACATCCTGTGCCATGTAAGAGGTTAACACCTCAACCTCCACATTTTGGGGGTCGTTAAATACCATGTCATGCTCGTCAATGGAAACCGATGGCTTTGTTCTTCTGAATTTGTCGATGCATATGTTCGTTACAATGCGTTGGACCCAGGTTTTAAACTGCGCTTTTTCCTCATAAGAGTTAATTTTGGAATATATCCGTATGAGGGCTTCTTGTGAAGCATCCATGGCGTCCTGCTCATTATTTAGAATGTAATATGCCGTACGGTACACATGCTGTTCTATCTCTCTTAATAGGGTAATGAGAGCGTCGCGATCGCCCGATTGAGCGGCTCGGATGAGTCCCTGCTCTACCACAAAGGATCCCCCTCTCCCTGCAATATTACAGACGTATCCTGTTTACAAATTGTTGCAGAATAGACGTCTGACGCTAATTTTATTTTTTTCAACAAAAAAATTATAACAAAATGCCCAGAATCCCCATTGTATCCTCCCTTAGAATAACAGAAAAAGGGAAGGTAGTCACCTTCCCTCAGTCCCGTATCTTCTGATACCCAGCAGCAGGTAGCCAGTTTTCAAAATAAAGCCTATGAAACTTAGATTTAGAGTTCCAAGTGACTTGACACCCAAGGCAAAAAATAATAATCAAAAATTATTTTGTATCTCTTTGTTCACGTTTGCGTTGATACCGCACACTCAGCTTTCCTTGCTGCACACGAATCTGTACCTCCCCCATGGTGTCTGTTCGATATATGGCAGAATCAACTTCCGCCAAACGTTCCAATACCGCTTTATTCGGATGTCCATAAGTATTGCTTGCACCAACTGAAATGACGGCTACTCTCGGCTGCCAGTAGGACAACCACTCTTCCGAGGTGGAATACTTGCTGCCGTGATGTGCTACTTTCATAACATCTATAGCTTTCCTTGCAGCTCCTGGTGTTTCCTGAGCTTTCGCCCCGGATGAGGAATGGGTTAATTCAGAAAGCAATAGCGTCTCTGCAGCGTCATCCATATCTCCTGTGAACAAAAATGAAGCCCCCTCCATCTCTAAAATCATGGCAACGGAATAATGATTTTGTTCTTTTATAACAGGCAACTGTGCAGATTCGTTCTCCTCCAGCTTAAACGGATAGAGAAAGCGAATTTTTGTTTCCGGATCTAGTTCCCACTCCATGCTATGATGTGCACCATACAGCTTGATTCGCTTGTCCAAAGCTGTGTTCAACAACTTCCGGAATGGGGCTTTTTCTGTTAGGGTGCCGTTAAAAAACAAAGTGGATACGGGAATTTGGTCAAGTACAGCTTGTAGTCCTCCAGCATGATCATGATCTCCATGCGTCAAAATGACGGCGTCCAGCCGATGAACCCCGCGTTGCTTTAGCAAAGGGACAATTGTATCCGCACCTACCTCGTAGGGATCTGTGCGCTTGCGCCAAGCGTTTTTCCCTGTTGCAAAGTCCATTGTCCCCCCGCCATCCACCAATATATGCTTCCCGCCCGGAGTTGTAATTAAAATGCTATCACCTTGGCCCACATCCAGATATTGAACAACTCCTGTGCCTCTTTCACCCGGAGATTGGTATCCTATACATAGTATTCCTAACCAGACAATACCACTTAAGGCCAGTGCCATATAACGATATCCATTCCACTGTTGATGCGCAAATTTCCCTGCACCCTCTGGTTCATGAGCTGTTTGCAAAACAGCAGCCCACTCGGCGGAAGCTGCTAGTCCTGTATGCACGGGTGATGTTGTGGGGTTAGAGCTTACGATGGAAATGTCGTCCGTTTGTCTTCGGGATGTCAACCACGTTTTGAGCCAGTATAGAACACTGTACAGAGCGGCGTAATACGCCATAACCCACAGAATAGAAGAAGACGGCCAAATGCTCACATAAGCATCATCCGCATTCAGCCAGTTCACAAGCCAAAACGTTAGATCGTTCAATTTCTCTGCCGGCCACGCAAGGATACGAGCTCCAGCCCCCCACAAAAAGGCCATTCCCATTGCCACCGTACCCAGTGGAAGCACGATATATGTAATTAGGGGAACAAGTACAAAATTAGCCGCAAATGATAACAGCGAAAATTGATTAAAGTAGAATACCGTCATAGGAAACGAAACGAGCTGTGCCATGATGGTAATCGCAACTTCACCACCGATCAGAAGGGGCCATTTGGTGAAAAACGGTTTCATAAGCGGCATATAAATGAGCAACCCACCTGTCACTAAAAAGGAAAGTTGAAAGCTGACGCTAAGCAGGTAGTATGGATTCCACAACAGCATAAGCAACGCAGATATACTTAAAATATTAAGTCCATCTTTGAACAACCCTCGTCGGGCTGCAAACAAGCCGATCATCGCCATAATGCCTGCTCGTACAACTGAGGGAGAAGCACCTGTCAGCAGAACATAAGCTGGAATGAGTACCATTACAATCGTAAGGGAGGTCTCGCGGCTAACTCGTAACAACTTGAGTAAATATAATAATGTGGCCGCATATACCGCTACATGCATACCTGATATCGCCAATATATGCGTTAAACCAAGCTGCGTAAATTCGTTATACGTTGCTGGGTCCAGTTCATTGGTAACCCCAAGTACCAGACCTTTCATATATCCTGCATGATGAAGTGATGTAAAAGCAGACTCCATTTTTTGACCTAGCTGTTCTCTAAGCTGATCATTCCATCTGAATAATGTGTAGCGGTTCCACAGTGGAGCCTCCTGCCTCTGTAATGAGGTGGCTCCAGCCCCCTTGAAAAGCCAGTGAATTTCCTGCGTGTGCAGATATTCACTGTAATCAAAGCTACCAAAGTTCCCTGCTTTTGCTGGTGCCTTTAAGCAGCCGCGCAGGAGGATTGCATCCCCACGCTGCCATGCTGCCGCAAGTTGCTGTTCCTGCTTCGCAGCCAATTTGATATGAACAATGACTTGTTCAGAAATAGATCCTTGGTTTTCAACCTTAGTCGAATGACTTCCAAAGTGATAGATTGAAGTAATTCTCATCACAAATTGCGCACGATCCCCATCAATCTCAACTTCTGAAGCAATAAACCCTGCTGCTTGTAAAGGCATGTCTTCTATGACAGAAGATGATACATGAAGAGCATCAGGAACACTGCTTACATTATGCGTATCATGCCAAAACCAATGAAATCCACCACCGCTTAAAGCAATCCATAACAATACCATTTGTCGAATGGGAATGTTCATTAATAGAGCTATAAGTGGAAAAAGCAGGCTAACCCCCGCCCACAGCAACAAAAGCATACGTCCTGAATACAGACAGGCTCCCGCACTTCCTATAATCCAACAAACAGTGAGGCTTAATATAGGCCTAGTAAATACACGTTGGGCTTGAATACAATCACCTTCCATTAGCAAAAACATTGCTTTCTGTCCAGAACACAAAACAAAAAAAGAACCCCCGACAACAGCATTGTCAGAGGTTCTTCCTCGTTTATTATTTAATCCTTCACATCCATTAGCGTTTCCTGTGGTGGATGATAAGTCTCCAGCATGCGAAAGGCGATTCCCTTTTCCTCCATCATAGCACGAACCTTATCGGCATCTTTTAGATAAGGTCGGTGATATACAATCTCCACTATGCCGCTGTTCGCCAACATATTGGCACATGTCCAGCAAGGCTGGTCAGTGACATATACTGAGGAGCCTTCACGGTCGATCCGGTCAGTAAACAGCAATAGGTTCTGCTCCGCATGAATAGTGCGAACACAACGCTGCTTTTTAACCATCTCCTCCCGTCCGTCACGATGAACGACCTCATATTCCTCCGAGATCATACAGCCTGCCTCAGAACAGTCAGGCACTCCGGATGGAGCGCCATTATAGGCCGTCCCTAACAGCTTTTTACCTTGTACAAGTACGGCCCCAACACGACGCCGCGCGCAGCGTGAACGGGTAGATACCATATAGGCAATATCCATGAAATAGGTGTCCCAGTCCTTACGTACATCTGCACTCATTTCCATCTCTCCCGAATAAACAAGTTAAACGTAAAACATATCCGTTATAGCCACTCTCAAAGCCACACCGTAAACTCATAAGTTATAAGCTGACATACGGCTTCATTTTCGCTAACATCTTAGCTCCGATTCCTTTTACATGATCCAAATCATTCACACGTTTAAACAGGCCATGCTGTTTACGGTAGTTCAAAATAGCCTCGGCCTTTTTAGCCCCAACCCCCGGTAGCTCCATTAACTCGGCATCAGTCGCCGTGTTAATGTTTACCTTTTTTTCACCGGAAACGGATGGAATAACCGAATCATTCACCA
>NZ_JCAJRU010000262.1:0-6570 GCF_059447605.1 Paenibacillus sp. N119s
AGATGGTGAAAATGATGTGGAGCTTATGAGTATTGCCAAATACAGTTTTGCTGTAAAAAATGCCTGTGAGAACACTAAAAATGCAGCAAGTTTTATTACCAAATCCAATGAAGAGAATGGTGTGTTATTAACAATAAAGAAAATGATGGATTTACAAAAGCATTAATGGTGCTATTTACAACTACATGCAGTCACACTATCTGAAGTATAAGACAAAATAAAAGCAAAAGAGCGTGCCTTTAGCTTAAGACACGCCTTTTTGTATTCACTAAGTTTACATAATATAGATTATGTTTATTTCATACATATAACATTCCGAAGCATGTATTTCTCATGAAGAACCTGCACATGCGTTTACTTTTCATTTTCCGGAGGACATTCAATGATTAGCCCCTGAACATGCTTGCGCGCGAGAAGCTTCCGTTTTTTGCGATTTTCCTTGGTTTCAAAAACAATATCTAAATCATAGTCGTCTGGATACAATTCTGTAGCAGCGATGTGAAGGACAAGTCTCTTTTTGTTTATGATCTGCTTCTGTCCTTGAATCAAAATCCCTACATTGCCTCGCTCATCCTCGGTTTTATATACAATTCCGGTTCGATCCAGGTAGCCGACATACACACTATCTCCCAGGACAAATGGTTTGGAATGGAGAGGGAGTTCTTGTTTCCTCTGTTTTGCGATTTTTTGGTCTGTAGACGCTTTTTCAAGGGAGGTTTTATCTACATCATCAGACTTTTTATTCTCAAAAGGAGGAGGAATAACATGGGATTTTTGTGAATTCTGCGCCGTCCTTCCAGCAGAAATGGCTTCGGATCGCTCGATAATACGAGTCCACATGCCCAGCTTTAGAGCAATTTGGTACGCGTAGCTTTCTCCCGCCTCCCCAATACGAAGTCGGTACAAGGGTTGCAACGTTTCGGTATCAAACTCCATACGAGCATTTTGAAATCCGGGTGTGTTTTCAGCAAAATGCTTGATTTCGCTAAAGTGGGTGGTAGCCACTACCGTCGCCCGGCGACGATGAAATTCCTCCAATAGTGCGATTGATAGGCCCACACCTTCTCCCGGATCGGTACCAGAGGCCATTTCGTCGATTAGGATCAGAGTAGAGCTGCCTGCTGTTTCCAAAATGTCAATCATGTTGCGGATATGTGCAGAAAACGTACTCAAAGCATGCTCAATACTTTGGCCATCCCCAATGTCTACCACAATGTCTTCGAATACAGCCATGCGGCTGCCTTGCAGAACAGGTACCAGCAGGCCGGATTGCACCATGAGTGTTAACAAACCGACACTTTTAAGGGCCATCGTTTTTCCGCCTGTATTCGGTCCGGTAATAATAAGTGATGAATAACCCTCACCAATTGAGAAGTCTAGCGGCACCATCGTATGAGCCATCAACGGGTGACGTGCACCATGAAGATTTATAATCCCGTCTTCGTTAAGCTCGACAGAGACCGCATCCAGAGTCATCGCGTATTTGGCTTTAGCCAATAAAAAATCCAGTGCACCTACCGTCTCTGTATTAATGCTTAGCTCCCGGCTATATGACTCAGCCATTGCGGTCAGGTCTCCCAGTACTTTCATTTCTTCTTTGGATTCTTCTGCCATGTTTGCGCTCTGTTCGAATTGCAGATTTACGATCTCTGCAGGTTCAACATAGACGGTTTGGCCGCTTCCTGATTCATCCAGTACATTGCCTTTCACCTGTTTACGGAATTCTTTTTTGATCGGAAGCACATAACGGCCATTGCGTTGACTGATCATATTGTCTTGCATGATGGATCGGTGCCGGCTGGTAAGAGAGTCCAGTTTTCTCTTTATGCGTTCTTCAGTAACTGCAATTTTTTTGCGAATTTTAGCTAGTTCTTTACTAGCGTGATCCGTCACTCGACCCGAATAAATGCATCTCTCGATTTCGGATAGGAGTGACTCCATGCCATACATGGATGAGGTATATGCACTGACAGTTGGAGCAACATCCGCTTTGGCATGCATATATTTCATCAACTGCATGCAACTTCTAATGAATTGAGCCAAATGGGAAAAATCACGCTCGCTGAACATATAGCCGGTTCCTAAGAGGTGAAGTATGTGCTCCATTCCTTCCAACGAAGGAACAGGTACGCTAGCTCCGTGACGAATGAGTTGTAAAGCTTCGCTCGTTTCGCTAAGACGAATTCGGATGGTACGGATATCCGTAATTGGCTGCATGGTAGCGGCATGATGCTTACCCAGGTACGAAAAGGCACATTCAGATACTCTTGTTTTAATCTGATTATATTCCAAACGCAGCATTGTAGTTTCATTCATGAATAAATCTCTCCTCTTTAGTTGTGTTTAGCAGGACTTTCAACAAACTTTTCTGGAAAATAAAAAAGGACGGAGAATGAACAAACGTTCATTCTCCGCCCTTTAAGGGAGAGGGAATGTATCATCAAATAAGCCTATAATCCAGCATATGCTCTTTCCATTTCTACGTTTTAATCCATAGGCCAACCAACATATCAGCTAATTGGCTTATAAATAGGAAAACGTGTAAAAGGAGTTAACGAAGCTGGAAACAAAAAAACCGTGCTGAACACAGCACGGAATAAGGCCTAAATGAAAATAATCCCTAAGGCGATTTATGATATCCGCATGTTCTTAACTAATACCAGGGTAAAAACTCAGCAAGAAACAAACCTGTCCCAGAAGGGGACAAGCACCTGAGGGTCTTCCCTGAATATGCAATTGCTTAGTTAAGAACGTTCACCGACATTAAAATCTCTCCCTTAATTGAAGATATATCCATAATATACGATCAGACAGGTATTGAAGTCAAGGTCGATTTGTTTATTTTGAATTTAAGAAGCCGCCCGGTGTATGGCATGTCATATGTCCCGGGCGGTTTCTTATGGTTTTATTTAGACTCAGCGGATGTCACAGCTTGTACAGGCTGTCTGTCACGAAGCAGTGGTAATAACAGCATCGCTCCAACTAAAAATAAAGCGGCACTCACCGTATATACAGTGATCAAGGATGATGCGCTTTTGAGTGTTCCGCCGATGCTCATCCCAACGACCATCATCCCGGAAAATAGGGGAGAGAGGGCACCGCCGACGCGACCGATAAAAGCAGCTTCGGCATTTTTCATCATCATCGTGTTGATACCAATATGGATGCACGGATAAAATAGGCCGCTGAATACTTGTAATGCCATTGTCAACACAATATTGTGCGACCATCCGACTCCAAAGGTGGTCAGTGTGCTGATCAAAAGTCCGGTAACCAGCAGCAATTGCGGCTGTACTTTTTTGGCAATCCCCTCAGGCCACCTCCCACCAGCATAGCTGCTCCGTTCGCCATTAATGGCCATTGCAGGAATTCTTTGCTTTGCCCAAGATTCTCGATCGCGACAAAAATCATTAATGGTTGAATAAGCCCGACCGCTAGCCCAATTACGGTAAATGTTCCGCCAAGCGTACGAAGTGTGTGGTTATTCCATACATAACGTATTCCTTCTTTAAGCTCTTGAATGAAATGAGTTGGTTGATCGGTTATCTCAAGCACTTGTTCGTCTTGTGGAATACGAGTCAAAACAAGCGCCGAGATGAGAAACAATATCCCGGTTATAGACAATGAAACGAAGATTCCATAGTGTTGATAAATAAATGTGCCGATTACAGGACCGATAACCATAAACAATGCCATAAGAGACTGAAAAAGGGCCATCACTCCCTGGAGCTGCTCTGGGGCAACATGCTGCTTAAATATTTTCATCGCAGACGGCTGAGAAAATTGGGATAGAATCGCCGAAAAGAAAGTGGATAGCAAAAGCACCTGCCATGATCCGTACCATAATGCGAGCAACACGATAAAAATAGATGCGGCCGACAGCAGATCGCAACTAACCATTGTCCTTTTAGGCCGCCAACGATCCGCGAACGTGCCTCCAATGATGGCAAACAGAAAGATAGGCGCAAATTCAGCAACCGAAATGAGTGACACGTATTTGGGATCATTATGAGTCAGATCTGTTACATACAACAGTATGGCAAAGTTTCGCACCCAGATGCCCAAATTGAGCAGTGCATTGGAGGCGATAATGGTCCTTATATATGGATTTTTAAACAACAACAATCTCTCCTTTTCTGTTTTCAGGGCACCACCCTTAATGTCTGTGTTTTTATAAACAAAATCATAGTTTGTCTATATAACACTAGATAATATAATAAAAGTACTGCTATTTAGTCAAATGTTTTTTTAAAATCATAGACGAAGCAAAGCAGGGAGAAGGAAGCGGTATAGGTTTACATAATATTTGTTATGTAAAATTTAGAGCGAGTCTTTATCTATCAGAATCTGAATCCCGATGTACCTTTTAAAATCATAGTGATATAATTACGCGTACATGCCTGAAAAGGAGCGTATAAAACGTAAATGAACTTTCAAGTGGACTTTTTATCTTTTTTTGTTATTCAGGTAGACGGGAAAGAAGGACAAGGCGGTAAGTCCTACAAGCATTATGCTACAATGGATGACTATGATTACGACGAGAGTGATGTCAAAAAATTTCTGGATGGGGAATTTGCTCGTATAAGTAAGCGAAAGGTTGAAAAAAACCCCAGCACAGAGCAGGCACCGACCAAAATCGGCCGCTTTATCGTCGAACCGGAACATGAACTAAGCAGTAATCCGAATTTCAATATGTTTGCCCGACTACGTGCAGCAGAAGATAAGGAAGATTTTAAAAATGCATGTGATGACCTAGTGCGAATGTATCTGGATACAAGCGCGGTAAGAGGTGGAGCACTGATCATAGTACAGGCCACATTGAATACCCACTCTGACGACCCGTTTATTTTTGTACTCAAATGTGATTTTGAACCTAAAATTGCACGGATTACTGAAAGTAGCCTGGTCAGTGAAGTCGAAATGGCCATTTCAGCCCGGAATATGAAATCCATCATGTATCCTTACATGCTGGAGGAGGGTATGAACGATGAATGGGAGCTTAAAATCCACCAGTCTTCGCATGCACGGTATTTTGAAGACTTTCTGAAATTTGTTACTTATGAGCAATCCATGCCGGAAATCGTTAATGAGCATGTCATGGGCTTTGTTCAGAACTATGTAGAAACCAAATGGCCGGATGCATCTAATGAAGAAAGACAGCAGGAAGAGCGAGATCTGGAGCTATGGGCGGCCAGCGAAAAGCGAGATTTGCAAGGGAAGTGGGACCCCCTTCAGGTCGTAGAAGCAGCGCAGCATATTGTCGAGCTAAAACCGGAAATTGAAGTTCGTTTCAAACTGGATGACACGGTTGTACGTGGGTTACTATCCGACTTTGGTGCCAAGCTGCATATCACGAAACTTCATGATAGATATGCACTTATTATTGAAGGTGACGCGTTTACGTTTGAAAAGGGATTTTCACCGATTGAGCTGCTTCAACCTGAATCCTTTGAAACGGTGGCTGAGCGGCTCAAAGAGAAACGAAATGAAAATGAGGGGATGGGTGGCGATACGCCCCCTTGGTAATTAGTTACGATAGCAAGGCGACTAGCGGAATTATATGATAATATACAGGCCTCACAACGGATGCACCCGCTGTGAGGCCTCTTTTTGTATAGCTTTAATGTTTCTTGGCTTACATATGCACTTTGCTAATTTGGTCTTTCAGCTTGTCCGCAGATTGAATGAACCTTGCACGTTCCTCGTCATTGAGCGGAAGATCCAAAATTTCACGTACTCCATTGTGATCCACGATACTTGGTACACCTAAATAAACATCAGATACACCGTTATAATCTTCCAGCAGAGTGGACACATTAAGTACAGACCCCTCATCCCCAAGGATAGCAGCTACGATGCGGTCGAGAGCCAGTCCGATGGCATAAGATGTTGCGCCTTTGGCATCTATAATTTCATAGGCAGCATTTTTGGTATTTTCAAAAATTTCAATTTTCGTTTCTTCACCTAGTTCCAGAGGTGTTCCAGCAACGTTAGCTGTACTCCATACAGGCAATTCGGAGTCACCATGTTCACCAATAATATGAGCGTGGATACTTCGTGGGTCAATACCCTTTTCCTTCCCGATCAGATAGCGGAACCGTGCGCTATCCAGTAATGTACCCGATCCAATAACTCTGCTTGAAGGCCAACCACTGCGTTTCCAAGAGATGTAGGAGAGAATGTCAACCGGGTTGGTTGCAATTAGCAAAATACCATGGTTATTGACCTTGACGATATTATCAATAATACTTTCAAAAATTTCGGCATTACGCTTCAGCAGATCGATGCGTGTCTCACCAGGTTTTTGTGAAGCGCCTGCTGTAACGATAATGATATCTGCATCACGGCAGTCTTCATAATTACCCGCCCACACTTTAACGCCACCGAGAAAAGGAAGGCCATGATTCATATCGAGCATTTCCCCCTTTGCCTTTTTGACGTTGACATCAATAAAGACAAGTTCTGACATGCGTTGGCGCAGCAGCAGGGTGTAACCAGTTGTTGTGCCAACCGCTCCCATGCCGACAATAGCTACTCTACTTCGTTTGTAAGGTTTTAAGCTCATTAAAT
>NZ_JCAJRU010000263.1:0-6561 GCF_059447605.1 Paenibacillus sp. N119s
TGCCGTCGAGATCGGTTACTTCCCGGCCTCATCTTCGGTATCTGCAAAAGCAACACAGAGGTAACAAAGTTGTGATATTTCCCCCGCGTGTTTTCGGTATGATAAACTAGATTTTGCTAGTTTCATATTTAGTATAAACCTCTATACTTTCAGAATTTTTTTGCATGCGGGGGATGTCATTCAATGAAACACACTTTTTTAAAAAGAACACTGTTAATCATGAGCTTGCTAGCTATCTTAGGGATTTTGGTGTATGAAGCACGTACCATATATCACACACCTATAGTCAAAGGAACTCATCGTACACGCACTGCGAATGCAGATCGACTGGTACGTCACTTATTCTCACTGACGCCTACACCAGATAAGGTATATTACCAAAACAAAGTAATTGTCCTGATGTATCATGAAGTGACCAAGATTCCACCTGATCCTGGTGCCCTCAAGCTTAGTAATTTAACGA
Source organism: Paenibacillus sp. N119s (assembly GCF_059447605.1). Lineage (NCBI taxonomy): Bacteria > Bacillati > Bacillota > Bacilli > Caryophanales > Paenibacillaceae > Paenibacillus > Paenibacillus sp. N119s. Next base: position 464 of record NZ_JCAJRU010000263.1, read on the forward strand.
GACAGTTGGACGAAATGAGAGCAAATGGCTTCCATTGGATCACAATGAAGGAGTATACGGACTTTATTTTACATAAAGCCAAGGTTCCCGATAATGCGGTTCTTATGACATTTGACGATGGCTATGAATCTTTTTATACGGACACTTTTCCCGTGTTGAAGAAGTATCATGTTCCGGCTACCAATTTTCTCATTACATCCACAATCAGCAATCCTAAACATATTGGTATACCCAAGCTGACATGGGATCAAATTCATCAGATGCATGCAGAGGGCATTGATTTTTACAGTCATACCAATGACGAGCATTCGTACGGATACTCCAACACCACGCGCACCAAACAAAAACCGCTTCTGATGGGTCCGGTGTATTCGAAAAAGCTGGGGCGAATGGAAACTGAGGATGAGTTCAAACAGCGGATTTATAGCGATTTGGACATGGCTAACAAAAAGCTATTCAAACATCTGCACAATGATCAAAATGTACTGGCCTTTCCTTATGGGGGCTATACCAAGGAGACATTGGAAATTTGCCGTTCCTTGGGAATTGACGTTACGTTCACGGTGAAACGAGGAATTAACTCGCCAGGGCAAACGAACGGCTATCGCGTCAATGCAGGTGGAATACACAATATTCCGGAAGTATTGGTGCAATATATGAAAGAAGGGGCTCCCCTTCGCCCACTTCCTTTTGCCCAAGGTCCCAATGAGGCATCGTGAACACAATAGTTAATTTAAAGACAAAAAGAACCTTTACAATCATTTTGGGATTGGAAAGGTTCTTTTGTTGTATGGATTCGAGTTTAGGGCCAGATACGAATTAGCGCAATAACAGCCAGATGTACCGGATAAAAGCTGCGCCACAACCAACGCGGTACCCGGTTATAAAATCCACTTTCCTCAGTAGCAAAACATACGATCAGAATACTGGACAGCAGACTAAAGTGCTGAATATTCGCATGGTGTACCATATCATAAACAATATTCAAAACAAAATGAGCAGCAATTATCATATAGGAACGGGTGAATCGATAAATGAGAACAAGCAGCAGACCATAGGCTCCGTAATCCATCTGGCTGAGCTCCATGAACAGAGCTATGAGGACGTACAGACCCGTTATAGCCGCCCAATGCTTCATGCGAGATGCAGCAGCCAGCGCGAGCAACGACGTCAGTAGCGTCCAGATCACATTGGGTCTGTGTACATCAAAAGCCAGCATATAGGGCACCTGGGAGATCAAGGCTAGTCCGAGCAGGCGAAGCATGTAGCTCCGCATATTTCGGGTACGGGTATATCCCATATAGAGAGCGTACGCGTAGATTGGAAAAGCAAGCCTGCCGGCAATCCTCCAATCCGGGTCTGTCGGAAAAAACACCAGTCCGACATGGTCAATCAGCATCGTCAGCATGGCCAACCAGTACATATAAGGCCCCCTTATTCATGTTTTACGTCTTTTCTTCTGTCAAACTCAGAATGGCGTTCATAATATCCGTTTTCGTTACTCGCCCTACTAATCCTTGAATTGGAGCCAAGGAAGTGCATTGCTCGTCTAAAACTGGAAGACAATTTACCTGATATCGAACCAGTCTCGATATTGCTTCCAGTAAAGAATCTCCTGGGGCTAGTGTCGTCATTTGGGCCCGGCGAGTCATGGCCATGGTCACTGGGACAGTGTGAAGATCGGTATGTCCCAGCATGACCTTCAGCAAATCTTTGCGGGTAACAATACCGATGAGCTCCTTATCCTCCCCTGTGACCATCAGCGTGCCTGTATTTTGCTGAAACAGCATTAATACCGCATCATAGGCTGTAGCACTACTTGAAATCAAAATCGGCTCACTAAGTATATCTGCCACCGTCAGCTTTTTGAGCATACTGCCGATATGGCTATCATATTTTGGATCACGTCCGGGCAAGTAGCCCACCTTTGGTTTGGCATCTACTAGCCCGAGCATAACCAGCAACGCAAGGTCAGAACGCAAAGTCGGCCGCGATAGTCCCAGCTCTTCAGCAATTTTATCCCCTGTAACAGGTGCCAGACGCTGAACAATATCAACAATTTCCCGCTGTCTATCTGACAGTTGAATAATGATTACCTCCTTATGGAATGGGGTAGTATAAATTATAAAGGAGCAGAGATCAGTAAATTTCAGCATGCTTCGACAATTCATCAAATTTTAATTAAAGACCGCTTGTTTTCAAATTTAAAATGTGTCACAATTAAGGATGTAATACATACTAATTATAAGTTTAACGTGTGCAATATGCTACATTTAAATGAACATAATGTACACCATATGATATGTATTATGTACTATATAAACCTGAGGAGGAAAATCAAATGAAATTTTTCTTGGATACTGGTAACATTGAAGAAATCAAACGTATTGAACGTTTGGGTCTGGTTGATGGTGTAACAACCAACCCTTCCCTGATCGCTAAGGAAGGTCGAGTGTTCAAGGAAGTCATTCAGGAGATTTGCAGTATCGTTGAAGGTCCCGTAAGTGCTGAAGTAATCGGCCTCAAGGCTGAGGATATGCTTACAGAAGCTTATGACATCGCAAAATGGGCACCTAACGTGGTGATCAAGCTTCCTATGACTGAGGACGGTTTGTACGCTTGTAACGAGCTGACCAAGAACGGAATCAAAACGAATGTAACACTGATTTTCTCCGCAGCTCAAGGTTTGATGGCAGCCAAAGCTGGCGCTACTTTTATCAGCCCGTTCGTAGGACGTCTGGATGATATCGCTGTTGACGGTATGAAGCTGATCCGCGATCTGAGACAAATTTTGGACATTCATGGTCTGAAATCCGAAATCATCGCTGCTTCCATCCGCAACATTAAGCATGTAGAAGACGCTGCCCTGTCTGGTGCACATATCGCCACCATTCCAGGTTCCTTGCTTCCTTCCCTGTGGAAACATCCGCTGACAGATAGCGGTATCGAACGCTTCCTTAAAGATTGGGAAACTGTACCTAAAGCTTAATTCGCCAGTCATGGCAAACTATATTGTACTAAACTCCAACAGCCCGTTTTCGGGCTGTTTTTTTATTTTCTGCGTATGCGCGTGAAGTGGAATAAGAAATGTCTGTTTACAGCATACTGAACAACTTCTTTTGACAAAACAACTTGTTGTTCATATAATTGTTATAACAACTAATTAAATTCAAAGTAACTATGTACGGAAAATAGAAAGGAGTGCCTTATGAACAATTTGCCTCCCGATTGTTCTATTGGGATGTTGCTCGGGATTACTCATCGTAAAATGAGTCAACAGCTCTTGCATCGTCTTAAACCTTATGATATTTCCCCAGAGCAATGGTCGGTTCTGTACCAAATCTATCAGGCCGAGGGCCTAAATCAGAAAGAAATTGCAGCTAAAGCCGTAAAGGATCAGCCCACCACGACTCGTATTATTGATTTGTTGGACAAGAAGGGCTGGGTACGGCGTGTGAATAGTCCACAGGATCGCCGGGCCTATTTGCTGCATTTGACTGAAGCAGGCCGACAGCTTGTGGAGGAGACTCTTCCCATCGAACGGGATGCCAACCACGATTTTGTAAAAGGAATTTCCTCTGCCGATCTGAAGCAATTCCGCCATATTCTTTTACAAATTCATACCAACATGACTGAATCAGAACAACAAGGAGAGAACGATTAATATGCAACAAGGCAAGCAACCTCTTTGGACCAAGGAATTTATCGTTCTTACGGTTTCCAATTTATTTTTGTTTCTGGAACTACAGATGATTGTATCTTCCATTCCTTCCTATGTGAAAAATGCATTTCATGCCACCTCCGTCCAGGTCAGTCTCGTGACGACTTTGTTCGCGCTAAGCGCAATTGTGGCAAGGCTTTTTTCTGCCCGTATGCTGGAAAAAGGACATCGTAGCGCCTTGATCTTCGTTGGACTGCTGTTTGCATTAGCAGGAACGTTGGGATACAGTGTTTCACCGACAATTGCGGTACTCCTGCTCATGCGTATGCTGTTCGGGATTGGCTTTGGCATGAGCAGCACCGCCTTTCCAACGATGGTCACTGACGTCATCCCACCCAAACGTCTCGGTGAAGGAATGGGATTTTTTAGTTTGTCCACTAGTTTAGCAATGTCTATCGGCCCGACCATTGGTATTTCGATGCTGCAATATGGCAGTTTTAACCTGCTTGCTTATTCGACATCCGCTGTCATCGTTGTAATTTTCCCTCTAGCTTATTGGCTCATTCGTACACTGCCTAAGGGGCACATCGAGCCACCTATGGTTCCTTTGGAAGAAGGGCACAAACCGGCATTTAACCGTAAATTGTGGATTCCCGCCTTGCTGAACATGTTGATGTCTATCACATATGGCGGGTTGCTCGGTTTTATGGCACTTTACGGGGATGAGGCTAATCTTGCCCATCCGGCTTACTTTTTCCTGTTTAATGCGGTATCTGTACTGATCGTGCGTCCCTTCTCAGGCCGTATATATGATAAAAAAGGGGCAAAGGCACTGCTTATCCCCGGTTCCCTGTTTCTCATTGGCGGTCTGATCCTGCTTTCCTACGCACACAGCGACGTCTTTATGTATCTGTCTGCTCTTTGCTACGGTATCGGATTTGGTGTTATGCAGCCAACGTTGCAAACCTGGATGATTCAGGTCGTGTCACCTAAACAGAGAGGTATGGCAAACGGCATGTTTCTCAATTCCCTTGATTTTGGGGTCGCAGCCGGAGCACTTATCCTTGGCATTATTGCCAAAGCCAGTGATTATGCGTGGATGTACCGTCTTTCGTCGCTGTTTATTGTGCTGTTCTTGCTGATTTATGTCATTCAGATCATTGCAAACCACAAGCCTAAAACACAGATCCCGCTGGAGGGATAAGATTCTTCCCTTGAAATGAGCATGCATCTACACTTGCATAAGTATGAAAAGCACCCATTACCATGGTTTCATGGACAATGGGTGCTTTTGATTTTAGAGCATTTTCAATTGCAAGTTTATTTATTTCGCAGGAGTTTTGTGTCTTAGCTTAGAAGAAAGAGGCTTTTTCCGCGACATGTATGCCATTTTCTCACTTTTGTTGCTACGATCACTGGATTTGTCCCCTGCTGGTTCATCCTGCTTAGGCTTAACCGCAAGCAGCATCAGCAGAGCCGCAATTCCCCCCACTGCGGCCATGACGCCAAAAAGCAGACTATGCCCACTGCGGCCAATCAGCAAGGATACCACTGGAGGACCTAAAGATACTCCGACAAAGCGCATGCTGCTATACAAGGATGTGATGGTTCCGCGCTCCTCTTTTTCAATCCCCTTGGTAATCAGGGCATCCAAACAAGGGAGTGCGAGCCCAATACCGCCGCCTCCTAACGTAAACAGACCAACCACTGCATAAATATGTTGAAAAAATCCGAGAATGGCAAAGCTGATCGTCAAAATGACCAAACCGGCAAAACCGATCCATTTCATGCGCTTTTTATGCTTACCAATAACCTTGCCACCTAAATAAGAACACAGACAGAGGGAAATAAGCGGTATGGCAAGCACAAAGCCTTTCCAGACACCATGAAGGTGGTATCGACTTTCCAGTATGTCAGATAAGTAGAACAAGACGCCAAAAATGACAAACATACAAATACCGCCCATAGCAAAAATAGCATAGAGCCAGCGTCCTTTTTCGGCAAGCACTTGCTTCACATTTCCCACAAATTCTCGGAACATAATCGGTTGGTTATTTCGCTTGGGCACATGGATGAGCCAAATGACTAAAATAAGTGAAATCAAACAGAGACCCGGAATCACTGCCAACGGCAAAAACCATAATACTGCTCCCAACGCAGCACCGAGAATCGGACTTAATACTTTACCAAATGTATTATAGGTTTCGACTACTCCAAGGTTTTTGCTGGCTTCATCCTCGTTCTCATACAGATCACCCACAAGCGGAATAACGATAGGAAAGGCCCCCGCCGCTCCTGCACCCTGAAGTAAACGACCTGCAATAATGGTCCAATATGCTGCCAGGTCATGAAGCAGCCATGCTCCCACCGCAGAAATTCCCCCTCCAATCACAGTCAGAATGAGACAGGGAACAATCACCGCTTTACGGCCAAATCG
>NZ_JCAJRU010000264.1:0-6550 GCF_059447605.1 Paenibacillus sp. N119s
ACAGGAATAACGCCGTATCTCCGACTTCGGACGTATCCACCGTCTTGCGTAGGGGCGTGGTTTCTTCAATATGCTTTAGCATTGTGTTAAAATCTTTAATGCCATAGGCGGCCAAAGTACGTATAGGACCCGCCGAAATTGCATTTACACGAATGCCATAGGTACCCAGATCATTCGACAGATAGCGCATGCTTGCTTCCAGTGAAGCTTTCGCTACGCCCATAATGTTGTAATTCTTGATCGCTCGTTCTGCACCGATATACGTCATGGTGACAATACTTCCACCCTCCGTCATCAGCGGGTATACTCGGCGGGATACAGCAGCCAGAGAATAGGCACTGATTTCTTGAGCCACTGCGAATCCCTCGCGAGAAGTGTCGACAAATAAACCTTCCAAATCCTCAGCCTTAGCAAACGCAACACTGTGGAAATAACCGTGTAAGACGCCTACCTTCTCCTTAAGGAAATCCGTCAGCGCGTCCAATTCTTCATCGCTCTGTACATTGCAAGGACAGACAATGGACCCCGGAATGGTTTCAGCGAGCTTTAGCACCCGTTCTGCAACCCTCTCATTTTCGTAAGTAAAAATGAGATTTGCTCCTTCCGCAGCTAAAGACTGGGCTGTCCCCCAGGCAATACTCCTGTTATTCGCCACACCCATAATCAAAATGTTCTTACCACTCAGTAGTACTGCCACAGAAACCACCTTTCTTTTTTACATTTTTAAACATAATAACAACTTAATTTCGTTTGTCTACATATATAGACATAAATAATCTTTCCTGGAATATTATCTCGTCAGTTGCCAAACATATATAGTCGACGTTTTAGGCAGATGACAATAATATTTTAAAAATTGTAAACCTTGTTTTTATTGGTCTGTGTTCAAATCGGAAGGAATCCATGCGTGTGAAAAGGTAGAGAGGAACAATAAGGTGATTTTCAAAGCGAGTTCCATATAAAAATATCATAGTTTTATAAATATTTCCATTGTAACGATAGACCCACCCCACCATCGGAAGGAACTACTTCATTTTCACCATCCATGATCCTCCGATTTGAACATCCTGAGCAACCAACCTGACCTGATCTAAGCTTGAAGCTTTTTATCTAAGGCTAAGCCTTATGTTTATGTTTTTTAGGAGCTATCGTATAGCTAAAGGAGACAACAAAGTCGATTGCCAGAACGATCGCCCATGTTTGCATAATGCCCTCCAGTGCCGCTGTACGCTGCGGATCACCTACATATACAATAATGGCGAGCAATAAAGCGTTGCCTATAGCCCAACCCAAGAGGTGAAGCAACCAGCCTATCCGTTCCTCTTTTGCATGAGCAGCACCATACTTGCGTTCAGGCTTGGGTCCCTTGCCAAACCAATGAGAGAAACGCACATCTGCCCACTTAATTAGCCTGTGACCAAATGCCACCGTAATACCAAAGTAACAGGCCGCCAGGCCAGTAGCAGTCGTAATCTCCATGCCACTTCTCACCGTGATGAACACCGCAATCAGTAACAGGATATCAATAATTGGGGTAAATAGTAAAAGAAGACCTCCTAATTTCTTCAACCCAAACATATACCTTGCGGCTAACCCTGCAACTACAAAAACCCAAAATAAAACCTCAGCACTAATAATAAATAAATACATAATTAGACGATTCCTTTCAATTTTGAAATTGGTGTTCCCCTAAGTCCCCCCCTTCATGCCCACTATCATACAATATTATACATAAAATTCCTAGTATTTTGTCTATAATTACATAAAAGGAAACAAATAGCCGTTTTTTTACAAAGGATTTACGTTTGTTTAATGTATTTCCTCTTACTCTCAAATTGGGCATTTTTCATGATATGCTGCAAATAAAGGATTATGATATGTACAATAAAAAAAGATGCACCTCTGATCAACATGGGTGCATCTTTTATATAGATAAGCTATCCAATTACAACATGTCCTTCGGGACGACGGTACAACGTCTTGGTCGAACGTGGGCGAATGGCATAGGCAATCGTAAGAGGACCGATTCGGCCAATGAACATGGTCACACAAATAATCAGCTTGCCTGCGTCGGATAATCCTGGCGTCACTCCTAGAGACAATCCTACCGTTCCGATTGCAGAAGACGCCTCAAATGCAAGCGAGAGAAATGGGGCATCCTCTATCATTAAGAGTAGTATAACCACAATCGAGAATATAAATAGTCCCAACACTATGATGGTCAACGCCCGCATCATAATATCTTGAGGAACCCTATGACGGAAAAACACAATTTCCTTCTGTCCTCGCATAACGGCAATTAATGCCCCTACCATCAGCAGAAACGTAGTCGTTTTAATTCCTCCTCCAGTAGAGCCTGGAGAAGCACCGATAATCATCAGCAGCATAATAAAAAACTGACTGGCCTGCCTTAACCCACTGACATCGATTGTACTTGTACCCGATGATCTCGTGGAGATGGATTGAAAGACAGCGGCATATACTTTTCCTTCCCAGTTTAGCGCGCCCAGGGTTCGTGCATTAGTAAACTCAAAAATAAATAGGACCAGCGCACCAATTACAATGAGCGCTCCCGACACGCTTAGCACCATTTTAGAGTGTAAAGTTAGTCTCCGGGTACGACGGAAATCGAACAAGTCGCTGAGCACAAGGAAACCCAATCCTCCCGAAATCACAAGCACAGATGCAATCATATTGAAAACAAAATCTCCAGTATATTGCTGAAAGCTAGTCCCGAACAGATCGAAGCCACCGTTATTAAAGAGAGATACGGAATGAAATATCCCATAATATATGGCCTGTCCGACAGGCATTTCTCGCATCCAGCGCAAAGCCAAGACGACAGCTGCAATCGCTTCAATGGTAAAAGAAAAGATCAGCACCTTGCGAATAATGCGCACGATCCCTTCCATACTATCGGCGTTAATCGCCTCCTTAAGCAGCAACCGATCCTTCAACGATAGTCGTCGCCCCATTAACAGCGCAAATAAGGTCGCCAGGGTCATAAAACCCAGCCCGCCCAGCTGCATTAACACCAAAATGACGGTTTCTCCAAATACGGTATAGGTCGAATTAACGTCAACAACGACTAATCCTGTGACACAAGCAGCAGAGACGGACGTAAAAAGCGAATCAATCCAATGCGGAGCATGTCCACCATGATTGGCAACAGGAAGCATCAGTAGTAAAGTCCCCAATGCAATAATCAATAAATATCCAATGACCAATATAAAAGGGGGCGATGCGAACCGACTAAGCTTGACGCTGCGTTTCATCAGAAGTATTCCTCTCCATCCGTTCTTATGAAAAAGAGGAACAAGACACGGGAACCCCGGCTGATCCTCTATATTCATAATGTTATGTTATTCTACTGTACGGTTACGCATATGCGGGAAAAGCAGCACATCGCGAATGGAAGGCGCATCTGTCAGCAACATAACCAAACGGTCGATGCCGATGCCCAGCCCACCTGTTGGCGGCATACCATATTCCAAGGCGCGGATAAAGTCATCATCCATTTCATGAGCCTCATCATTGCCGTGCTCACGTTCCAGCAATTGGGCTTCAAAACGTTGGCGCTGGTCAATTGGATCATTCAGCTCAGTGAACGCATTCGCATGCTCGCGAGCGACCACGAACAGCTCGAAGCGATCCGTAAAACGCGGATCTTGCTCATTTTTCTTGGCCAACGGCGAAATTTCAACCGGGTGCCCAGTAATAAAGGTTGGCTGAATGAGCGTTTCCTCTACAAAATGCTCAAAGAATGCATTCAAAATATGGCCAAATGTCATGTGCGGTTCAACCGGAACTTTATGCTCTTTTGCAAGGCGATGAGCTTCTTCATTACTCATTTGCACACTAAAGTCTACGCCTGTCACTTCTTTAACAGCATCGACCATGGAAACTCTGCGCCATTGTGGCGTCAGATCCACTTCCTGTCCTTGATACTGAATGTGCTGTGTGCCCAGTACTTCCTGCGCAATATGTGCAATCAAGTTTTCCGTCAATTGCATGATATCTTTATAATCAGCATATGCCTCATATAGCTCGATCAACGTAAACTCAGGGTTATGACGGGTCGATACACCTTCGTTACGGTATACTCGCCCGATCTCATATACTTTCTCCATTCCGCCAACAATTAACCGTTTTAAATGAAGCTCAATAGCAATACGCATATAAAGCTGCGTGTCCAATGCATTGTGGTGTGTAATAAATGGCTTCGCCGCCGCTCCACCAGCAATGGCGTGCAACGTTGGAGTTTCAACTTCCAAGTAACCGAGCGAATCCAGATAACGACGCATGGATTGAATAATACGAGACCGTGTGATGAACGTTTTTTGGACTTCTGGGTTCATAATCAGATCTACGTAACGCTGACGATAACGCAATTCAACGTCTTTCAGACCATGGTATTTCTCCGGTAATGGGTACAGGGATTTGGACAAAACCTCAATATCCAATACTTTGATCGTCGTTTCACCTGTCTTGGTCTTAAAGAGCACGCCCTTAACACCAACAATATCGCCGAGATCCAAAATACCAAATGCTTTATAATTTGCTTCAGGTACAGTGTCTTGACGAACATAAATTTGAATACGTCCGCTAAGATCCTGTATATGAGCAAAGCTGGCTTTCCCCATCACTCGTTTGGCCATAATGCGGCCTGCTATGCTAACTTCAATATTTTTTTCTTCCAGTTCTTCCTTGGTCAAGCTGTCATACTTGCTCAGTAGTACGCCCGCTTCATCCGTGCGTATGTATTTGCGTCCAAAAGGATCAATGCCCAATGAGCGAAGCTCGTCCAATTTGGCACGACGAATTTGCAATAGTTCACTTAATTCCTCGCGATTTTCCTGTAGTTCCTGGTTAGTAGTTTCATCCGACATGGTGCTAAATCAGCTCCTTCATATGAATAGACGGGCCGGGGTCCGTCTCGGGTGTAGAGAAAAAAAGCTTCCACAAGGAAGCTTTTACATTAAATTCCAACGTCCGTGTTTTATTTCTTGATATCCACGATTTTATATTGAATAACACCTGCTGGAACGGTTACATCTACAACAGTTCCTTTTTTCTTACCGAGAATTGCCTTGCCAACCGGACTTTCATTGGAGATCTTGTTTTGGAGCGGGTCAGATTCGGCAGAACCTACGATAGCATATTCTGTAATATCCCCGAATTCCAAGTCTTCAACAGTTACCGTTGCCCCTACTCCCACAACATCGGTGTCAATTTCATCGCTATTGATAATACGGGCATTGCGCAGCATTTTTTCCAACGTAATGATACGGCCTTCAATAAAGGCCTGTTCATTTTTCGCATCCTCATATTCGGAGTTTTCACTAATATCTCCGTATCCGATGGCTACCTTAATCCGTTCAGCCACTTCGCGGCGTTTGACAGACTTTAAGTTCTCAAGCTCATCTTCGAGCTTTCTAAGGCCTTCCTGTGTCAGAATGACTTCTTTATCGCTCATCTCAACCGATTCTCCTGTCATGGGAAAAGTTTAAAAGTGCATCGGAATGCACGCTTTCAAAACATCATATGCCACTCTGAGGGAATGAGAACATTTCCTGCTGTTGTCTTGAGAGCTGCATACAAATTGTAGTATACATCAAGATTTTATACTGAACGATTATAGGGCAAGCAATTGGAAAAGTCAATCGCGTGCACAAGTCGGAACAGCTTCCTTATTGCACAACAGTCGCAAGAAAAGCAGCGTCTGTTGAAAGCCCTTCATTTTCCACCATGTGCAATTGCGATACAAACTGTTCCAATATACGTACCATATCGTCACGCTTTGTTTCTTCCATAATTACATCCTTAATACGTGCAGAACCTTTGATCCCCTTGAGGTACCAAGCCAGATGCTTACGCATTTCACGCACAGCTACTGCTTCGCCTTTCAACGCCACCAGACGGTCCATATGCAGAATGGCAATACGGATTTTTTCTTCTGGGGATGGATCGGGCAACAGCTTACCTGTCTGCAAATACTCAATCGTACGGTACAACATCCATGGATTCCCCAACGCCCCGCGTCCAATCATAACGCCATCACAATGGGTCAAATCCAGCATACGGCGGGCATCTTCCGGTGTTGCCACATCACCATTCCCAATTACAGGAATAGATACCGCTTCTTTAACTTCCTTTATAATATCCCAATTCGCATGCCCCGTATACAGTTGCTCCCGTGTACGACCATGGACGCTGACAGCCTTGCCTCCGGCACGTTCAACAGCGCGGGCATTCTCTACAGCGTAAATATGCTCGCTATCCCAACCGATACGCATTTTCACGGTAACTGGCTTGCTTACCGATTCTACTACTGCTGATACCATCTCATAAATCTTGTTTGGATCAAGCAGCCACCGAGCACCTGCATCACATTTGGTCACTTTGGGAACCGGGCAGCCCATATTAATGTCAATAATATCTGCATTCGTTTCCTGGTCTACGACTTTCGCTGCTTCCACCAAAGATTTGCGGTCGCCTCCGAAAATTTGCAAGCTAAGCGGCTTCTCACGTTCATCTACAAACAGCATCT
>NZ_JCAJRU010000265.1:0-6484 GCF_059447605.1 Paenibacillus sp. N119s
AGATGTCCCGATGTTGGCACCAGAATACCTGTCAACATCTTAATCGTGGTGGACTTTCCGGCCCCGTTCTCACCAATATAACCGCATATTTCCCCTTGTGGAATACGGAAAGATATATCTTTGACCGCAGCCACCTCGTTGTATTCGCGGGCGAATAAATCAAGGAAGGCGCCTTTTAAGCCCTCGCGGTTTTTTTGAACCTTAAATGTTTTGCGCAGATCCTGCACATCAATTGCTAGCATGCTATACCTCTCAATCAGGATTTGTAAAATCCATAGTTAAATTGATTGTGCTCCAAAAAGAAATTATAATGTAATGAACTGAAAAGCGAAAGGGAGAGCATCCATGACAAGCAGAACCAAAAAGACGATATGGTCGGTTCTAGCCGTGGTAATCGTCGCGATTGTCGGCTTTGCCGTGTACTATTTTACATCTATTTATAATCAGCTGGAAAATCTGCATAAAGAGGGTGCTAACTCCCCCTTCAAAAATGTAGAGCAGGTCGATCAGGTTCGTACGCCAGAACCGCCCAAGTGGGAAGGTACCGATATGGTTAACATTTTGCTGATGGGTGTCGATGGCCGTGGCATCCAGAAAGGGGAAGTCCCACGATCGGACAGCATGATGGTTGTATCGCTGGACCCTGTGAAGAAAAAAATCCACTTGTTCTCTATTTTGCGTGATACGTACGTGGATATTCCCGGCTACGGAAAAAATCGGATCAATACTGCCATTACTCATGGACCCAACACGGCCATGAAGACGGCCGGTGATCTGCTTGGCATCCCGGTGCAATATTATGTATATACCGATTTCCAGGGCTTTATTAAACTGGTGGACGCTATAGGCGGGATTGATTTTAAAGTGGAAAAGGATATGCATTATACAAGTAATGCGGATAAGCACGAATACGATATTGATTTGAAAAAAGGGTTGCAGCATCTGGACGGCAAGACGGCGCTTCAATATGTGCGATTCCGCCACGATGCTATGTCTGACTTTTCCCGTTCCGGACGGCAACGGGCATTTTTGGAGGCTGTAGCCCAGAAAATGCAGACTACAACTTCCATCGCTAATCTGCCCAATATTTTAGAGCAGGTTAACCCGTACATTGATACGAATCTCAGTGTGAACGATATGTGGAAGCTGGCGAATGTGGGGTACCAAAGCAGCTTTGCAGGCAGCGAACAGGTTCCACCAATGAAGCTGCTTGGCGAGGAGAATGTGGGCGGCGCGGCAGTACTTACCGTCCGTGATCCCGAAGAACTGAAATCATATGTGCAGGATATATTTAATAATCCTCCCGTACAGACACAGGAACAAAACAAGGACCAGACCGAAACGAAGCAGCCGGATAGTGCATCGTCTTCCAAGACGGATAAAGCTTCCTTTACCGGGGGCAATAAAACCACTACTGAAGATGCTTCCACACAATCAACAACAAAGACAAGACAAAAAGAGCTATAATGATGTATGCAGGGGCAGCCGTGAACGCTGCCCTTTGGCGTGTGTATACCCTATTTTAATGAACGGAAAGGAAGTTTTGATGATGAAACGGGAAAACTCCGAAGCACTATATAAAGAAGCGCTGGAGCATATTGTCGGGGGCGTTAACAGCCCTTCACGCTCCTTTAAAGCTGTAGGCGGCGGTGCTCCAGTATTCATGAAACGCGCCCAAGGCGCTCATTTCTGGGATGAGGATGGCAATAAGTATATCGACTATTTGGCAGCCTACGGCCCTATTATTACCGGACATGCTCACCCCCATATTACCAAGGCCATCAGCGAAGCGGCGGCGAATGGCGTATTGTATGGCACCTCGACGGCATTGGAAATCAAACTGGCCAAGATGCTGAAGGAAGCCATTCCTTCATTGGATAAAGTTCGGTTTGTGAATTCCGGCACAGAAGCGGTCATGACGACGATTCGTGTGGCACGGGCCTATACGGGGCGGAACAAGATCATCAAATTTGCCGGCTGCTACCACGGTCACTCGGATCTGGTACTTGTAGCGGCAGGCTCCGGCCCTTCCACACTGGGCATACCTGACAGTGCGGGCATTACAACCAACATTGCGAGCGAGGTCATTACCGTGCCATTCAATGACCTCGACGCACTGCGCCAAGCATTGGAGCACTGGAGCGACGATGTGGCGGCAGTCATGGTCGAGCCGATTGTCGGTAATTTCGGCATGGTCATGCCGCAGCCAGGCTATCTGGAAGGGCTGTGCTCGATGGCGCGGGCGAACGGCTCCCTCGTCATTTATGACGAGGTCATTACCGCCTTCCGCTTCCACTACGGCTCCGCCCAAACGTATGCAGGCCTGGACAACCATGATGCGATTCAGCCGGATTTGACCGCGCTGGGCAAAATCATGGGCGGCGGTCTGCCGATTGGTGCCTACGGCGGCAGCAAGCAGATCATGGAGCAGGTTGCCCCGCTCGGTCCGGCCTATCAGGCAGGTACAATGGCGGGCAACCCAGCTTCCATTTCGTCAGGCATCGCCTGCCTTGAAGTTCTTCAAGGGGAAGGCGTGTATGAAGAGATGGAACGTCTGGCTGTGAGACTGACAGACGGTATTCAGTCTTCCGCTGATCGCTACGGCGTGCCGTTGACGATCAACCGCATTCGTGGAGCGTTCTCGACGCATTTCTGCGACCATCCGATCACGAATTATGAACAGGCGCAGGACACGGATAGCGAAGCGTTCGCATCCTTCTTCCGTCACATGCTGAATCGTGGTATCCATCTGGCTCCATCCAAGTTCGAAGCCTGGTTCCTCACAACAGCGCATACGGACGAAGATGTGGATGCCACGCTGGAAGCGGCAGAAGATTCGTTCCGTGCGATGTCACAAGGTAAATAAGTAGAGCAGTAAGCGATAGCTGGAATAGATGATAAGCTGGAAGCAGTCTGGAGATACGGGTATCTGACCAACAATTATCCGACCTTTGGGACTGCATTCCAGCTTTTTTTAATCCACAACTGTACCGGTACAGTTGTGTTTTTTTGGGATTGTATCAAGTTATACCATCCGGTTATATTGAGAGAACCACAGGTTAAGATCAGATAACGGAGGTTTATTATGCACAATCGTTCCAGAAATGGGGTCGCCTATCTGGCAGCTCTCAGCTATGCAGCTATACTTGGCTTCTCATTTTTATTTGTAAAACTGACGGTGACGGAGGCAAGTCCGCTGGATGTGATTGCCCACCGCTTTGCGTTGTCGTTTATCGCTTTGACCCTTCCAGTGCTGCTTGGCTGGATCAAGGTTAATATCAAGTGGCGTGATATGCTGCGCATTTTACCACTCGCCCTGCTTTCACCGTTACTGTTTTTCCCCTTGCAAGCGTTCGGACTGATGAGTACTTCTTCATCGGAGGGTGGAATTATTCAAGCTACCGTTCCGATCTTTACGCTCCTGTTAGCCTCCTATGTTATTAAAGAGCGCACAACGGGAGTTCAAAAGATTTCCTTACTGCTCTCTGTTTTTGGTGTGGTTTTTATATTTGTGATGAAAAGCGGGACACCGCTAGCTTCCAATAGCTTTGGCGGTATTTTCCTGCTTGTGCTCTCTGCTATATGCCTATCAGGCTATAACGTGCTAGCTCGTCCATTAACACAAAAATACAGCCCGATGGAATTGACCTACGTTACCTCCATTTTGGGATGTATTGTTTTTAATCTGGCGGCCTTGGGGTATCATGCCATGGACGGTACTATGAGCGCTTATACCGCGCCACTCGTAAAGCCTGATTATTGGCTGGCACTGGCTTATCTAGGCATACTGTCCACCCTCGTCACCTCGCTGTTATCCAGCTTTGCCTTGAAGTGGATCGAAGCCTCCAAAATGAGTGTGATCGGTAATTTATCCACCCTTATTTCCATGATGGCAGGTGCTTATATTTTGAAGGAACAGCTTGCCTACTATCACATTATTGGTGCTGTGATGATCATTGTCGGTGTGCTGGGTACGAATTTCGGAGGTCGAAAAAGCTTCACGCCAATCAAAACAACTTCGGCAAAATCGCAATAATGGATTAGAGACAGACAGGTAACTAATCTGCCTTCAAAAAAGAAAACTCCAAGCTGGATCATGGGACTGACCCCATTCCAGCCTGGAGTTTTTTAACTTCAGCGTTTTCGTGAACTAGACCGGGTACGCCATGACACTCATTAACGCCAGCTCCGGCTGTGTCGTGTCCAGTCTGCTATATTGTACAATGACTGGCACATCGCTAGCGACCGTAATTGCATAAGGGATACCTGTCGGAATCCGTTCGCCTGACTTTTGGAGCGAGGCTGTGCGGATATGACGGGTTCGTCTTCCTTCCACCACCTCGATCAAACCCTCCAATGGCTCACGGTCCTCAAAATAAATGTCTATACTCAGCTTTGCCGCACAGTTTCCACAGTTTAACACGCATATACTCTCATGACTGAGCAGTTCTCCCCGGCTTTCCGGTGGAATATATCCGTCGGGGATGATCCAAAATAGACCGCCTCGCGGCTGATTAGCCACCTTTTCCTGAGAAAGTTCAGGTTCTCCCATGCCATTAGCCTCCTTTCACCTATGTTTACCTCCATACCTCTTGCCCCTTTTCTACCCGTATGGATTCTCCTTGGTACGCAGCAGCTGGGCCAGAAAAGCAAGTGTCAATCCCTGGCCCCATCCCTGAATGCGTTTGTAGGGTACGTTGCGATAGCCATCTATATCGTTCATGACAGCAGTTCCAGCGGATACGCCAGTCACTGTACCGTCCTCCTTAATACGAGAAAGAATGCCGTCGATCGCCTTTTGCGTGTATTTGTTAAACAGTCGGCCCTGCATAAGTAAAGCCGTTGCAATCCCTGCCGAGCCGGAGGTCTCCAGATAAGAGGTATCATCATCCAGCACTGTATGCCACAGTCCTTCCGGAGATTGCAGCCGCACCAATGCATTCAGCTGGTCACGCAGCGAGCCGTCGATGATCATATAGGATGGATACTGCACCTCCACACATTTCAGCGCCTTGGCCATCGTGAGGGCAGCCCATGAATTGCCGCGCGCCCAGTATATCCCCGACATGCGGCTCTGGTTCGCATGATCCCAGCCGTGATAATACAAATTCGTATCCGGGTCCTGCAAAAATTCCTCATGTCCGTGATATTGTCGGATGCCATCCTCCCAATATGTCTTGTTGCCTAGCAAATGACCGATACGCAGCAAATAAAAACCGGCCATAAACATCGTATCCACCCATGCCTGCTGTGGAAATACATCATGTAGTGAGTTCACGGTATGCTGGAAAATACCGTCGGCAAACCGCACCGCTTTTTTGACCAAAAATTCTGCCATCTCGATGGCGATATCCAGGTATTTTTGTTCCCCTGTAGCCTGATGCAGCGTCAACAAACAATGGCCGACAGAAACACCATTTACCGACAGAGGTGGAAGTCCATCCTCGATATTCTCGTCGATCCATTCTTTCAGCTGGATCAAATACTTCTCATTGCCTGTTGCTTCATACGCTTCACATACTCCATAAAAGGCTACTCCACCCGGCCAGTCCCAGCTATAGTGCATTTGAAACGTGCGTTCCACTACCCGGTCGATCACCTGTTTAATCTGTTCCTCATCAAAACTCAATGCAGGCATTTCTACGTCTCCTCCTTTGGTAAGCTTCACGTTAGTTGCCCTCCTTGCCACCTGTTCCAAAAAAGGTCATCCGTCAACGTAAGTACATGCGCAGCGGTTGCAAATCCAGTTCCTTCACAGCCGCCGTCACCATGTTTGCAATCCGGATCGCACCATTCTCATGAAAATGCGTATTATCCTCCAGGCCACCGGAAAAGTTCATGTATTCCCCAGGCAGCAGCCACATAAAAAGCTCCTTGCTTGCTTCAGAGCCCAGCTCTTCATATAGCTCCTGCGTGCGGACAGACAAATCAATGAGCGGCACGTTCGCTTCTTCCGCCAGCTCGCGAACCGCCGTTATATAGTCGCCATGTGTGTCGGACAGCGTACCCTCCTCGTTAAAATAGCGACGATGTACAGGCGTTATTAACACCGGGGTGCCGCCCTTGCTTCTTGCTCCGTCGATATACAGGCGCAGATGCTCCTTGTAGGTCGTAAAAGGCTCCGTGGCCCGCTGCGGATCAGGCTTCTGATCGTTGTGGCCAAACTGGATGAACAGGAAGTCGCCTGCCTTCATTTCCTCCAAAATAGCGTCCAGCCGTCCCTCGTCCACGAAGCTTTTCGAGCTTCGCCCCGATACGGCATGATTATCCACGCAGACATCATGCTTGAACAGGGCCGGCAAAGCCTGGCCCCAGCCTGTATACGGATAGCCAGCCAGCCCTTGATCCGTAACCGTTGAATCTCCGGCTAGGAACAGCCGGAGACTCTGTGGTGCTGGCACAATCTCCAGCGCATTGATTCGCGGTGCGGTGCCAGATACGGTGAGGCGCAGTTTGCCACCCCGGACAGGCACCGTAAACATCT
>NZ_JCAJRU010000266.1:0-6475 GCF_059447605.1 Paenibacillus sp. N119s
CAGCGCATGAGGCTGATGATGCCAAGATGCAGGCAGAGCCTGCTCGCGCATCTCGTTTTATCAGCCAGTGGCGGGAAGGCTGGGCATTCCTCTGGCGCAGTCGAATGCTTTTGCATACGCTCATATTCGGGCTGTTCGGCTTGATCGCCATTCTTATGATCGACTACCAGTTCCCTACGTTGCTGCGCGTGCTCGCCCCGGGCAACGAATCGCTGCTCGGTTGGCTGGTTTCAGCTATAGGTGCTGGCGCTGTTGTCTGCATGCTTGTGCTGAATCGCTTGAATCGTGTAAGTGCAGGCTGGGGACTTGGTGGAGGGTATGTGCTGGTTGGCGGAGCGATTGCCGCTTTAGGCTGGGCGCAACCCGGGATGGGACTCCCCGTACTGCTTGCGATCGGGGCTATGCTAGGTGTGGGGAACGGACTGTACATTATCACCCAGAATTACATATTACAAGCCAAAACCCCTGCTGATATGGTGGGACGTGTCTTCGGTATTCAAAGTACCGTCATTGGAGCGATCATGGTTATTTCGCCGCTTGCCGGGGGAGTATTGATCCGAATAGCAGGGGCGGGGACGGCTTTTGTCTGGATCGGTATGACCGTAGGAATCCTGGGCTTAGCAGGACTACTGCTTCAATCCGTAATTTGGCGGGAGTCTCTCGCTGATCCCATCCCTTCTGCTGAACAAAATGCCGACCTGGCGTAATCGTTTGCTTCCATTATAGTAATTTATATTTTTATATTTTTAGCATAGGAGTGATTGAGTTGACTCAAAATTCTTCGTCGGCAACGCCTGTGGCACGATTGCTTGAAGGATCACGGGTTTACCTGCGCCCCATTAACGTGGAGGACACCGAGTTATACTACAACACATTGTTTCATCAGGAAGTGCGGAGGCTGACAGGCACACAGCGAAGCTTTACCAAGGAGCAGATTGCCCGATATATTGAAGCTAAAGGACAGGATACCTCAAGCCTGCTGTTGCTCATTGCACTTCAGGAGGATGATCGTGCCATCGGCGATATTGCGCTGCAAGATATGGACAGCCTGAATCGCAGCGCCAACATCCGTATTGCGATCAATGAGCAAGGAAATCAGGGGAAAGGCTATGGCACCGAAGCGCTTGTACTCATGCTGGACTATGGGTTCGGTGTTTGTAACCTGCATCGGATTGAGCTGAATGTATTTGATTTTAATGAACGAGCTATTCGCTGCTATGAAAAAGTAGGCTTTAAGCGTGAAGGTGTGCAGCGGGATGCTTTATTCTACAATCATGAATACCATGATTCGATTTTGATGAGTATGCTGCATCATGAATACTGTACCCAGTATGTAAAAAAAGCAGAAAGTTGACACCATACGTTTACATGGGCTTGCAGAAAGATATAATTAAAAGATAAAATTACTTGTTTGTGCAAGTATGACCGACAACATCAAATGAATAGATGAACTACCCGAGGAGCCTGTCACCAAGGCTCCTTTATGTCTTTTTTAGGGGAACCTGTGCTATATTTCGGGTTCCCCTTTTTATTTGTGCGTTGTTCTTTTCAGGTCAGACACATATTTTGCCGTTGCTCTGTGATTTTGGAGTTGGTGAAGCCTTTGGTTTTTCAGTGCATGAAGGATGGTTTCTGGGGATTGTCTTGAGCGCTACTTCCGTAAGCATTACGGTGCAGGTGCTCAAGGATATGAACAAGCTGAATACTCGAGAAGGTTCGACCATTTTGGGCGCAGCCGTACTGGATGATGTGCTTGTCGTAGTGCTGCTTGCGGTAGTGATGAATATATTCGGCATGGGTGGGCAAACCTCGCTGGGACTTCTTGTTGGCAAGAAGCTGATCTTCTTCGTGGTAGCTATTCTGGGTGGCTGGTTCGTTGTTCCATGGATTATGAAAATACTTGCCCCTCTCAAAGTGACAGAAGCTGTGATTACGGCTGCTTTGGTTATTTGCTTCGGTTTTGCGTATTTTGCAGATTTGATGGGTATGGCGGGTATTATCGGAGCTTTTGCTGCCGGGATTGCCATTTCGCAAACAAGCTTTAAGCAAGTTGTAGAAGAAAAGGTGGAGCCCATCGCCTATTCCATCTTTGTTCCTGTATTTTTTGTCAGCATTGGCTTAACCACCGGGTTGCAGACGGGTCTGCTGGTACAGCAGTATTTTACATCAGTTATCATTGCCGTTATTTTGACGACGTTGGCTGCACCTCCAGTTCTTAAGCTATGCTTTAGTGATCGGAAAACTGTAAATCAAGTTGAAAAGTAGAAGATTGGACGGACTAGACCTACAGTAAGACCCTTCTGGATCATTTTCCAAGCAGGATGGAAAGTGAACCAGAAGGGTCTTTTTATGTTGGATGTTCGGTTAGCTGCAGAATTAGGACTCGGATACGACAGTGAAACGTTGATTCAGATGTTGTGGTTCTTCAATTTCGTCTACTACGGCAACAGCATAATCCTCATAGCTCACATAGCTTGCACCTTTGGAATTAACCAGCAGTGTGTCCTTGCCCACTTGGTAAGAGCCTGTACGTTTGCCGAGAGCGAATTCCGCGGAGGGACTAATGAACGTCCAGTTCAGGTCGCTGGTACCGCGTAGAATGTCCAGATTTTTCCCTTGGTTATGAGCCGTTGGATATACAAAATCAGGGAACCCAGGAGTATCCTTGACCAAGAGTGTCTGGGATTCATCCGTAAACAAGCTACCTGCACCACCTACGACAATCAGACGAGTACCGGACACATGACGGAGAGCCTCAATCAGTACATTACCTGCATCTACATGCAGATGCTCTTGTCCGAATGGAGCGGCAAAAGCATTAACAACAACGTCAAAACCCTTCAGATCATCTGTTTTCAGATCAAAAACGTCCTTTTGTACTACAGCAGCACGCTTGTCCGTTACTTTAGCCGGGTCACGCACGATGGCGGTGACTTCATGGCCTCTGTCTAATGCTTCTTTTGCGATGTTACTTCCCGCTTTACCGCCTGCACCAATAACTGCAATTTTCATAATAGTATATCCTCCTATAAATATGATTTAGAAATTCACTTCTTTAACTGCGTGTTCATCCTTGAACTTAAATATGTAACTATTATAGTTACAATATAAAATAAAAGTCAAGCTCTTCTGTTGGGCAAAATAAGGTCCTCCGATTGGAAAGAGAGGAACTCGTTTAAATATAAGGTGAACGCAATGAGTACATTTAAAGCATATTGGAACGATATAGAACGCAGATAAGAAAGGAAGAGTGAAACGATATGAGTAAAAGGGTACAGCTGGAGCCCGCAGCGCAAAAATTCGCAGACGATAATGCCAAGCCTCCGTTCTTGTATGATTTGGGACCTGAAAAAGGACGTGAGACGGTCAATGAGGTTCAATCCGGTCCAGCAGATAAACCTGCGGCAGACCTAGAGGATCTGTCGATTCCAGGTGGTCCTGGCGGTGAGGTGAAGGTCAGAATTGTTCGTCCGCAACAGGTGACAGGTGATCTCCCGGTCATCGTCTATATCCATGGAGCAGGCTGGGTATTCGGTAACGCTCATACGCATGACCGACTGATTCGTGAACTGGCGGTAGGCTCACAGGCAGCCGTTGTATTCCCGGAATACAGCTTGTCACCTGAAGCCAAATATCCGACGGCGCTTGAGGAGATTTACGCGGTCGTTCAATGGGTAGCACAGCATGGGCGCGAGCATGGGCTGAAGCCCGACACGTTGACGATCGCCGGAGATAGTGTCGGTGGTAACATGACTGCAGCTGTCACTTTGCTGGCCAAAGAACGCAGTGGTCCTGCTATTCGGCAGCAGTTGTTATTCTATCCGGTGACGGATGCATCTTTTGATACGGAATCATATCATGAGTTCGCCACAGGGTATTTCCTGAGCCGCGAAGGGATGCAATGGTTCTGGGATCAATATACGACGGATCCCAACGAACGAGCACAAATCACGGCGTCCCCGTTACGTGCCACTATGGACCAGCTTAAAGGGCTACCGCGTGCGCTGGTTATTACAGGCGAGGCCGATGTGTTGCGGGATGAAGGTGAAGCCTATGCGAACAAGCTGCGTGAAGCAGGGGTAGATGTGACCGCTGTACGCTTTCAGGGTATTATACATGACTTCGTAATGCTGAACCCATTGTCGGAAACCGCAGCTAAGCGCGGCGCGATCATGCTGGCTACCTCGTGGTTGCGCCAAGGGTTTGAGGGCTAGTCTCGTATAAAACAATTCTAAGATCCCACCTTGTGATCTGATCGAGTCCTATGACGGATAAGGCTGTCTTCTCCCGCAGATGCTAAAGCAGGAGGGCAGCCTTTATACATATCCCCATTGAAACCGCTTCACGTTCGTCGAACAGAGTGATAATATAAAATTTGAACGAGTTTTAAATGACATTCGGCCCAAGGGGGATATCCATGCCATTTCAGGGACAACGCATTTTACCTGCAGCTAAGCATATGAAGCAGTTGGAGGATATTTTGGACAGCTCTTATGAGTATGCTGTTTTTCTGGATACGCATGTAGCGCAACTGCGCAACCTGTATCAGATGGCAAGGAGCCGCAACAAGCAGATGCTTCTGCATGCCGACCTGGTGCAAGGTTTGAAAAATGACGAGTATGCCGCTGAGTATTTGTGTCAGGAGATTAAGCCATTTGGGATTATTTCAACCCGTTCCGGGGTGATTGCAACCGCTAAAAAAAAGGGAATTCTTGCTGTACAACGAGTGTTCCTGCTGGATACGATTGCGCTAGAAAAAAGCTACGCACTGGTGGAAAAAACGCGCCCTGATTATATTGAGGTGCTGCCCGGTGTTGTACCGCCAATGATCGCAGAGGTCAGTGAACGCACGGGTATTCCTATTTTGGCTGGTGGACTTATTCGTACTCCTGAGGATGTGGAGGCAGCGTTGGCAGCGGGTGCTGCAGCCGTTACGACCTCCAATAAACAACTGTTTGAGCACTATAAGCGATAGTTTTTTTGAATCCAGTGGACTACCTACATAATAAGCAAGAGCGCGATCTTTGGCTTGGCGTGGGGAACGACCTGCAATGAACGCAGGCATATTTCCCTTTTCATCGTGCACTGTGTATGCTACGATATAAATAAGTTAATACTCGTCAGGAGACTTGGAGAGACCATGAACCGCTCGGCATCCGCCGCAGCGATGTTCGTGGTCTTTTTTTGTGCCTTTTGATGATTCCCGGCGTCAGATTGCATAGCAGACATGTACGAAATTGGAGGGATAGATGATGGGAGAACGAGGATTTGCTGCGCAGGAGAGAACGGCTGTTTTAGAACGTATGGGGCGTGAGCATTTTGATATTTTAATTATTGGCGGCGGCATTACAGGGGCGGGAATTGCGCTGGATGCGGCGGATCGTGGTTTGAAGACAGCGCTGGTGGAAATGCAGGATTTTGCAGCAGGCACATCCAGTCGTTCTACCAAGCTGGTGCATGGTGGTCTTCGTTATTTGAAGCAATTTGAAGTGAAGATGGTAGCCGAGGTCGGGAAGGAGCGAGCTATCGTATTTGAAAATGGTCCTCATGTGACCATTCCGGAGCGTATGCTGCTTCCTTTTCACCAGGGGGGCACGTTTAATGCGTTTACCACTTCTGTGGGGCTGCTAGTATATGATTTCCTCGCTGGCGTGAAGCGTAGTGAGCGCCGCCGCATGCTGGACATTCAGGCTACGCTGGAGCGCGAGCCTTTACTGAAGAGAGAAGGGCTGAAGGGAAGCGGCAGCTATGTGGAGTACCGCACAGACGATGCTCGCCTGACGATTGAGGTAATGAAGGAAGCCGTTACACGAGGGGCGCTGGCTGTGAACTATGCCAAGGCTGACAAGCTGCTGTATGACAGCGGACGAATAAGCGGCGCCAGTGTAACCGATCGGATAACGGGGAAACCATACGAAATCAGGGCTTCGCTGGTCATTAACGCTGCCGGGCCTTGGGTAGATACGTTGCGGGAAATGGATCGCTCCAAAGAGGGCAAGGTGCTTCGCCTGACGAAGGGTATCCATCTGGTATTCGATGGTGAGCGCTTCCCGCTTCAACAGGCAGTGTATTTCGATACACCGGATGGACGCATGGTATTCGCGATCCCGCGTGACGGAAAAACCTATGCAGGTACAACCGACACGGTGTATGAGGGAGATACGGCGCATCCTCGGATGACTGCCGAAGACCGGGCGTATGTGCTTCAGGCGATCAACGGGATGTTCCCGGATGTGAAGCTGACGGTTACAGACGTGGAATCCAGTTGGGCAGGGGTACGCCCGCTTATTTATGAAGACGGTAAAAGCCCTTCAGAAATTTCACGCAAGGACGAAATTTGGGAATCCCGTTCAGGGCTGATCACGATTGCAGGCGGCAAGCTGACGGGCTACCGGAAAATGTCCGAACTCGTCGTGGATCGTGCGGTACGGGAGCTGGGTCGCTTGCATGGGCAGAGCTTTCGGGCATGCCGCAC
>NZ_JCAJRU010000267.1:0-6449 GCF_059447605.1 Paenibacillus sp. N119s
AGACGGTACAATTCTAATGGTTGTAGAACAGGTGATTACCTGAGCACAGCTTAGATTCGTGACTTTACCGTTTGGTTAAGTTCAATATACGGCGGACTCTGTGGAGCGTGAAATGTACTTGAATACTTGCGTTTCCGTTAGTGGAGGATGATGAAATGCGCAATGTTTCCGACATTATTGAACAATATTTGAAGAGCATGCTGCTGGAAAGTCCCCAAGGTTTAGTGGAGATTCAGCGCAATGATCTGGCTGATCGCTTTTCCTGCGTGCCGTCGCAAATTAATTATGTAATTAGTACCCGGTTTACGTTGGAAAAAGGTTATGTGGTGGAAAGTAAACGCGGTGGTGGAGGCTATATTCGAATTCAGCGAATTCAATTACCTGCACAGCATGCGATCCATACACACCTTCATCAGAGCATCGGGGAGGAAATTAGCCAGTCGGCAGCAGAAGGACTGATTTATCAGTTAGAGGAAGCACATTTTTTAAGCAAAAGGGAAGCTGGTCTCATAAAGGCTGCTTTATCAAGGGATACATTATTGCTGAAACTCCCCTATCGTGACCAACTGCGAGCAAGATTGCTTAAGGCTATGCTGATCTCGTTGCTGGCAGCCAAATAGCTAGTATCCGTTAACCAGTGAATAGAGATTTGCAATTCAGATGTAGGGATTTGTAAAAAATCCAGACGTTGAAGGAGGTGCTTTTATGCTGTGCCAAGAATGTAATATGCGGCCGGCAACTTTGCATTTCACCAAAATTGTGAATGGCGAAAAGACAGAGTTTCATATTTGTGAGACATGTGCCAAGGAAAAAGGGGAGATGATCCCTGGAACACCTAATGGCTTTTCGATTCATAGCTTGTTGTCGGGGATGTTGGATTTTGACTCCAGTACAAAAAGCCAGTCCTCAGGTCACAGTGTTCCACAAAATCTGCAATGCAAGGATTGCGGTATGACTTACACGCAGTTTAGTAAGCTAGGACGTTTTGGATGTCCATCATGCTATCAATATTTTGATAGTCGTTTGGACCCTCTGTTCAAGCGTGTGCATGGCAGTACGAGTCATGTGGGTAAAGTTCCAGTCCGTACTGGAGGCCGACTAAAGGTTAAACGACAAATTGATGAATTGAAGAAAGAGATGCAACAACACATTGTACAGGAAGAATTCGAATCAGCTGCCGAGCTTAGGGATCAAATCAGAAAGCTTGAAAAAGAAATGACTGAAGAGTAAAGTTTGTGAAGAGTAGGAGGGAATGCGTGATGCCCAATATCCGATTTACGGAAAAGCCGCTAAGTGATTGGATGCGTGGTGATGCTGCGGATTCGGAGATTGTCATTAGCAGCCGGGTAAGAATTGCGCGTAACTTGCAGCATCTGCCTTTTCCCATGCTTGCTACCAATCAGCAGTCGGAACAAGTGCTTCAACGCTTAACGGATATCCTTCAGTATGATGATTTGCGTCGTTTTGGTACTTTTCATACCTTGAAAATATCCGAGTTGGATGAGATCGACAAGCAGGTACTGGTTGAGAAGCACTTGATTAGTCCTAATTTGGCGAACGAATCTCGCAACGGTGCTGTGTTGATAAGTGATGATGAATCAGTTAGTGTTATGATAAATGAAGAAGATCATCTGCGTATTCAGTGTCTATATCCGGGATGCCAGGTAAGAGAAGCCTGGGAACGCGCTATGGTCATTGATGATGCATTTGAAGCACATGTTGATTATGCATTTGATGATCGGAGAGGTTTTCTGACCAGTTGTCCGACGAATGTCGGCACAGGTATGAGAGCTTCGGTGATGATGCATTTGCCCGCATTGGTCATGACTCATCAAATCAATCGTATACTGTCCGCTGTTTCACAGGTAGGTCTTACGGTTCGCGGCATTTATGGTGAAGGTAGCGAAGCGGTCGGGAATTTATTTCAGGTATCTAATCAGATCACACTGGGACAAACCGAAGCGGAAATTATCGAGAATCTACATGGCGTAGTGCTGCAAATTATAGAGCACGAACGATCTGCCAGAGAACGATTAATGAATGAATCTATGCTGCGGATTACAGATCGGGTGATGCGTTCATTCGGTATTTTATCATATGCAGCAGTTTTGGATTCCAAGGAGGCTGCACAGCGGCTGTCCGATGTACGTCTCGGTGTGGATTTAGGAATTTTGGAGCGTCCTTCCATTGCAGCGATGAATGAGCTTAATGTGATGACGCAACCCGGCTTTTTGCAAAAAAGCTTTGGGGATAAAATGAACACCGGTGAGCGCGATATGTACCGGGCGAAGCTGATCCGGCAAAAATTAGGCACAACCCTTTAATATATAGAATGATCTGAAATACACATTGTGGAGGTGCAGGATATATGATGTTTGGAAGATTTACGGAACGTGCACAGAAAGTGCTTGCTTTGGCCCAAGAAGAAGCTGTTCGATTGGGACACAACAACATTGGCACAGAGCACATTTTGCTAGGACTCATTCGAGAAGGTGAAGGAATAGCAGCTAAAGCCTTAATCGGTTTAGGGCTGGGACTGGAAAAAATCCAGGATGAAGTGGAAACACTGATTGGACGCGGTCAAGAGCAACCGACGAACATTGCCTATACTCCACGTGCCAAGAAAGTCATTGAGCTGTCTATGGATGAAGCACGTAAATTGGGCCATACCTATGTAGGTACCGAGCATATTTTGCTAGGCCTTATTCGTGAAGGTGAAGGCGTGGCCGCACGTGTGCTGAACAACCTGGGTATCAGTCTAAACAAAGCGCGTCAGCAAGTGCTTCAATTGCTCGGCAGCAGCGAGGCAGTTTCCAGCCATCACGGTGCTCCAGCTAATGTCAGCACGCCAACTCTGGACAGTCTGGCACGCGATCTGACGGCTTCTGCGAAGGAAAACAACCTGGACCCAGTTATTGGGCGTAGCAAGGAAATTGAGCGCGTTATTCAAGTGCTCAGCCGCCGTACAAAAAACAATCCTGTCTTGATCGGTGAACCTGGGGTAGGTAAAACGGCGATTGCCGAAGGATTGGCACAAAAAATCATAGCAAATGAGATTCCCGAAACGTTGCGCGACAAACGTGTAATGACACTCGATATGGGTTCTGTGGTAGCAGGCACGAAGTATCGTGGTGAATTTGAGGATCGTTTGAAGAAGATTATGGACGAGATTCGTCAAGCCGGAAATATCGTATTGTTCATTGACGAGCTGCATACGCTGATTGGTGCAGGTGGAGCGGAAGGCGCAATTGACGCATCCAACATCCTGAAACCTGCTCTGGCACGTGGCGAGCTGCAATGTATCGGTGCCACCACGCTGGATGAATATCGCAAATATATTGAGAAAGACGCTGCTCTAGAACGTCGTTTTCAACCTATTACAGTGGATCAACCTTCTCCGGAAGAAGCGATTCAAATCCTGTATGGTCTGCGCGACCGTTATGAAGCGCATCACCGTGTGAAAATCACTGATGAGGCTATTGAAGCTGCAGTAAGATTGTCGGATCGTTATATTACGGATCGCTTCCTACCGGATAAGGCTATCGACCTTATTGATGAAGCAGGCTCCAAAGTAAGATTGAACTCCTATACAGTACCGCCAAACCTGAAACAACTGGAAAACCGTCTGGAAGATATCCGCAAGGAAAAAGATTCAGCGGTACAAAGTCAAGAGTTTGAAAAAGCGGCTGCACTGCGCGATACAGAGCAAAAAATTCGTGAAGAGCTGGATGTCACGAAAAACCAATGGAAAGAACAACAAGGGCGTACAGATTCCGAAGTTACACCGGAGGATATCGCTCAGGTTGTTGCCATCTGGACTGGTGTCCCAGTCAGCAAGTTGAAAGAGGAAGAAACACATCGTTTGCTGAATATGGAGCAACTGTTGCATGAACGTGTGATTGGGCAGGAAGAAGCTGTTAAGGCAGTAAGCCGGGCAATTCGCCGGGCACGTGCTGGTCTGAAAGATCCGAAGCGTCCAATCGGCTCCTTTATTTTCCTTGGCCCAACTGGGGTTGGTAAAACCGAATTGGCACGGGCATTGGCTGAATCCATGTTCGGAGATGAAAATGCGGTTATCCGTATTGATATGTCCGAATATATGGAGAAGCACTCCACATCCCGTCTGGTAGGTGCGCCTCCAGGATATGTCGGATATGAAGAGGGCGGCCAACTGACTGAAAAGGTTCGTCGTAAGCCATACTCTGTTGTGTTGCTGGATGAAATCGAAAAAGCACACCCAGAAGTATTTAATATTCTGCTGCAAGTGCTGGAAGATGGACGTCTGACGGATTCCAAAGGCCGTGTTGTTGATTTCCGCAACACCCTGATTATTCTGACTTCCAATGTGGGGGCACAGGCGATCAAACGCAACTCTACGCTCGGCTTCACAGCCGTTGTAGATGCGGGAGCGGAATACGATAACATGAAGGGTAAAGTGATGGATGAGCTGAAGAAAAGCTTCCGTCCTGAGTTCTTGAACCGGATAGACGAAATTATCGTTTTCCATTCTCTCGAAGAAAAACATATTGCCGAAATTGTTTCACTCATGTCCGAAGAGCTCCGTAAGCGTCTGAATGAATATGAGGTGGACTTCGAGTTGACAGACAATGCTAAGAAATTTCTTGCCAAGGAAGGCTTCGATCCTGCGTATGGTGCGCGTCCATTGCGTCGTGCAATCCAGAAGCATATTGAAGATCGCCTGTCTGAGGAACTGTTGACTGGAAACATTGCTAAAGGCGACTCTCTTTTCATTGATGAAGAGAACGGTGCATTGACCGTAACGAAGAAGGACAATGTATCCACAAAGTCCTAAAGCAGTTTAGTAAATAAAACATTAAAAAAGGTGTCTCGCAGGCTGGAAAGCTACTGCGAAGGCACCTTTTTTGTGTCATGAACACCTTGAAAGGGCAGGCTAAAAGCTTTGGGAAAGTTTGTGATATTGCTTTACGTCCGCCAAGCTTCAATGGTAAACTTTTATTGTTACAGCTCTTTCAGATGCTGTGAGAAGATAAATTTGACATCATCGTCGTCAATAAGGAGCCAGGGAACAAAGTATGGCTAAAGTAAAAACTAAATTTTCCTGTACGGAATGTGGCTATGAATCGCCCAAATGGTACGGAAAATGTCCTGGATGCCAGGCATGGAATTCCATGGTCGAAGAAACGGAAAGCGTTGTAAAAACACAAGGAATGGGATCTTCCCTTCTTACTCATAGCACAAAAGACAAACCGCTTCCTATTATTGAAGTGGAGAGTGGCAAAGAAACACGAATTTTGACGGGAATTGGTGAATTGAATCGTGTGCTCGGCGGAGGTGTAGTGCCGGGTTCTCTTGTTCTGGTGGGTGGTGACCCAGGCATCGGTAAGTCGACGCTTATGTTGCAAACCTCTAACGAGCTGGCATTAACTGGTTTGAAGGTGCTGTACGTGTCTGGTGAGGAATCAGTTCGCCAAACGAAGCTGCGTGCAGATCGACTCGGTGCCTTGTCTCCCAGCTTATACGTATTATGTGAGACGAATTTGGAGACGATTGAAGAAGCAGTGGACAGCTTGAAGCCAGAGTTTTTGGTCATCGACTCGATACAGACTGTATATTTGCCAGAGGTGACAAGTGCGCCTGGTAGTGTAGCCCAGGTACGCGAGTGTACTTCACGATTTATGCGGATTGCCAAGGGATTAGGTATTGCGACAGTTCTGGTAGGACATGTGACCAAGGAAGGCGCTATTGCGGGTCCGCGTTTGTTAGAGCATATGGTCGATTGTGTACTTTATTTTGAAGGAGAGCGTCATCATACGTATCGGCTATTGCGTGCGGTTAAGAATCGTTTCGGTTCTACGAATGAAATCGGTATTTTTGAAATGGCCGAAAGCGGATTGCGAGAGGTAGCGAATCCTTCTGAGCTTTTCCTGTCCGAACGACCACTGGGGGTGGCTGGTTCCACGGTTGTTGCCAGTATGGAGGGAACGCGACCTGTGTTGGTTGAACTGCAAGCACTTATTGCGGCTACGCATTTTCCATCTCCACGCCGAATGGGTACGGGAATTGACCATCATCGGATGGGATTAATCATTGCTGTCCTAGAAAAACGGATGGGTATGTTTTTGCAAAACCAGGACGCTTATCTAAATGTTGCCGGAGGCGTAAAGCTGGATGAACCGGCGGTCGATTTAGCTATAGCTGTGAGTATTGCTTCCAGCTTTAGGGATGCTCCTACCAAGCCATATGATGTGATTTTTGGTGAAGTGGGACTGACAGGCGAGGTGCGCGCTGTATCCCGAGCAGAACAGCGAGTGCGAGAAGCGGAAAAATTAGGTTTCAAACGGGTGATCATGCCTGAGAAAAGCTTGAAGGGCTGGACTCATCCGAAAGGGATACAAATTATAGGAGTTGGAACGGTGGCAGATGCACTGGCAGCCGCACTAGATTAGGGGGCATTGAGAATGAAGGAA
>NZ_JCAJRU010000268.1:0-6401 GCF_059447605.1 Paenibacillus sp. N119s
TCCGTTGCTGCTGGGTCTGGGACTTGATGAGTTCAGCATGAGCGCAACTTCCATTCTGCCAGCACGTAGCCAAATCTCCAAATTGTCCCGTGCAGACATGGAGAAATTGGCTGCAAAAGCTCTGGATATGCAAACAGCTGAGCAAGTTGTTGAATTGGTTCAAAGCATCGAAGCATAAGGAAGGGTATCACATTTTCAAAGGTTATATCTTTTTCCAACAAAAATTGCTGTATACATACAGCAGCCGGTATCTAAACAGATACCGGCTTTTTTGTATGCTTTGGGTGACTAGGTCAAATTTATTTTTAACTACATGCACAATTCAACACAGGTTTACGGGCTGCAGTGGTTTCATCCAGGCGTGTGACGGGAGTGGTATAGGGTGCATTGAGCACCAGCTCAGGATTCTCCTTGGCTTCGCGCGCAATTTGAATCATAGTGTCGACAAAAGCATCCAGCGTCTCTTTGCTTTCTGTTTCCGTCGGCTCGATCATGATGCATTCCTCTACATTTAGCGGAAAATAAATGGTAGGTGGATGATAACCGAAATCAAGCAATCGTTTGGCTACATCCAGCGTACGCACTCCAAATTTCTTCAAGCCTCGCCCTGACATGACAAATTCGTGTTTGCAATGCCCAGGGTAAGGCAGGTCAAAATGCGGAGCCAACCGATGCATCATGTAGTTGGCATTGAGTACAGCGCATTCGGATACTCGCTTCAAGCCATCAGGACCGTAGCTGCGGATATAGGCATAGGCACGGACGAGAATGCCAAAGTTGCCGTAAAAGGCTTTGACCCGTCCAATAGAATCTCCCTGCTCCCGGTCCCAGCGGTACATCCCCTGCGAATCACGTACAACAAGCGGCTTGGGCAAATAGGGAATCAGTCGCTGCTTTACGCCGACAGGTCCCGCGCCAGGGCCGCCTCCGCCGTGAGGGGTGCTCATCGTTTTGTGCAGATTGAGATGCACCACATCGAAGCCCATATCCCCGGGGCGGGTAATTCCCATGATGGCGTTGGAATTTGCCCCGTCATAGTAAAGCAGACCACCTGCGTCATGCACGATCGCGGCAATGTCAGTAATTTGCTTCTCAAACAGGCCCAGCGTGTTTGGATTGGTCAGCATGAGCGCAGCGGTGTCGTTGCCTACGGCTTGACGCAGCGCATCCAGATCCACCAGCCCCTCTGGGGTGGAGGGTAGGGTGACTGTTTCGAAGCCCGCGACAGTTGCACTGGCGGGGTTCGTTCCGTGCGAGGAATCCGGCACGAGCACCTTGGTACGTCGCTCACCACGTGCTTCGTGGTACGAGCGGATCATCATCAGCCCGGTCCATTCGCCATGGGCGCCAGCAGCGGGCTGAAGCGTGACGGCATCCATGCCAGTCAACGTAGCCAGATCGTTTTGGAGCGTATACAGCAGCTCCATAGCACCCTGGATGCTACCCTCCGGCTGATAGGGATGGATTTTAGCAAAGCCTGCGTAACGGGCGACATCCTCGTTCACCTTCGGGTTGTATTTCATCGTACAGGAGCCAAGCGGATAAAATCCGTTGTCGACGCCAAAATTACGCTGGGACAGGGCGGTATAATGGCGAATAACATCTACTTCGTATACCTCGGGTAGTGCCGCAGGCTCGCTGCGCAGCGCGTAATCTGGCAAAAGCTCTGCTACCGGGCGACGAGGGACATCGCACTCAGGAAGGGAATAGGCGATGCGACCCGGACGGCTCAATTCAAAAATGAGCGCCTGATCGTGTTCCTGCAACAGCTCTTGTTTCTGATCCTGTCCGGCGTGTGTCATAGCAATCCCTCCAAGGTGTGTACAAATTGGTCGATCTCTTCTTTGGTTCTTTGCTCCGTTACGGCAATCAGCATATGACCAGCAAGCTCCGGATAGTCCCGGCCCAAATCATAGCCTGCAATAAATCCGGCAGCCAGCAGATTGTCCTGAAGTTTGCTCATATCTGTGCCTTCAGGCAGTCTAAGGGCAAACTCATTAAAGGTCGGTGCATGAAACGAGGCAGTTATGCCTTTCAAGCTCAGCAATTGCTCTAATGCGTAGCGACTTTTATGCACATTCAGCTCGGCTACTTCCTGGATACCCTGTCTTCCCATGACGGACAAGTACACTGATGCCGTTAAAGCAAGCAACGCTTGATTGGAGCAAATGTTAGAGGTAGCCTTTTCGCGGCGGATATGCTGTTCTCTCGCTTGCAAGGTCAGCACGAAACCGCGTTTGCCGTTACGGTCTGTGGTTTGGCCTACAATACGACCAGGGATACGGCGCATATGCGCCTGTGAAACGGCAAAGTAACCGCAGGTCGGACCGCCGAGGGAGGACGAGATCCCAAGCGGCTGCGCGTCGCCTACCACAATATCTGCGCCTTGCTTGCCAGGCGCCTCCAATAAGCCAAGCGCCAGTGGGTTGGCACTGACAACCATAAGCCCTTGCTGCGCATGGATGAGGTCAGCCATCGGCTTCAAATTTTCGACGGCTCCGAAAAAGTTGGGGCTCTGAACCAAAACAGCCGCTGTCTGTTCCGATATAGCTGCGGCTAGCGCATCGACATCCGTTACGCCGTCTGAACAGCCAATCTCCACGATGTCCAAATCCAATCCGCGTGCATAGGCTGCCAATACCTGACGTGCCTCTGGATGGACAGACCTTGATACGATGAGCTGTTTACGGCGCGTGGCTGCGGTAGCCAATGAGCCTGCTTCCGCCAGAGCTGTCGCCCCATCGTACATACTGGCATTAGCTACAGCCATGCCTGTCAATTCGCAAATATACGACTGGAACTCGAAGATGGCTTGCAGCTCGCCCTGGCTTACTTCCGGCTGATAAGGGGTATAGGCTGTGTAAAATTCGGATCGTGAGGTGATGTGTTGGATAACGGACGGAATATGATGATCATAAATGCCTGCACCAAGAAAGCTGGCATGTGTATCTGTATTGGCATTGTGTCCGGCCAGTCTGGCCATGTGGCGGGTTAAGGCTCTTTCGTCGAGCCGAGAGGAAAGAGGGAGTTCTCCTTGGTATCGAATAGCCTCTGGAATGTCACTAAATAGCTCATCAATGGATGATACGCCTACCACACGCAGCATTTCGGTTTGGTCTTGTTCGGTCATGGGGAGATAGCGATGCTGCTTCATAGGTTCTGGCTCCTTTCGAAAAGCAAAATTTAGATAATAAATTAGCTAATACATAAACGGAATTGGAAAATCCAGAATTTCATATACGATATGATCGTTTTTTCAGGAATGAAGAGAGTTTAAGATCAGCGTGGCCGTTTATAAAAGGGGGCTGCGACCACCTCCGCACGTAGGCGTTTACCACGAATTTCGACCTCCAGCGGTGTAGATAGGGTACTATAACGACTGTCCACCAGGGCCAGCCCTAGATTGCGCTTCAAGGTGGGCGATTGGGTGCCGGTGGTGACCTCACCGATGTGTTGGCCTTCAGCAAATACCGGATAATGAGCGCGCGGGATGCCGCGGTCCATCATTTCCAGCCCAATCAACTTGCGAGGAATTCCTTGTTCTTTCTGGCGTTGCAGTGCTTCCCTGCCGATAAAATCTCCTTTGTTCAGCTTGACGAAGAAACCTAAACCAGCCTCAAGCGGTGAAATGGTCGCAGATAACTCTTGCCCGTACAGCGGCAGCCGCGCCTCAAAGCGCAGCGTATCGCGAGCACCAAGTCCAGCAGGAATCAGCCCATACGACTCACCGCAACGAAGCAAACCATCCCAGACGGCAGGTGCTTCCTCAGCAGGTATATAAAATTCAAAGCCGTCTTCGCCGGTATATCCGGTTCGCGAGACAAGCGCTTTTGCTCCAAACAATTGCACGTTCTCCTGGAATCGGAAAGATGCCAGATTCGTTATATCTGTATCTGTTGCGGCAGCGGCAATACGTGCTGCTTCTGGTCCTTGCAATGCCAGCAATGCTATTGCGTCAGACACATTCTCCAGATGAACCGATGCAGGTGCGTGGCGAATAAGCCAATCCCAATCTTTGTCGATGTTGGAAGCATTCACAACGAGCATGTAGCGCTCTGGTCCTTTGCGATATACAAGCAAGTCATCCACTACGCCTCCGTCGGGGTAACAAAGGAGTGAATATTGTGCCTGACCCGGTTCCAACTGGCTGACATCATTTGTGGTTACTCGCTGCAAAAAAGCCTCGGCTTCTTTGCCCTCAACCAAAAACTCGCCCATATGCGAGACATCGAATAAACCCGCGCGTTGGCGGACGGCCTCATGTTCTTTTTGGATGCCGCTAAACTGAACGGGGAGCTCCCATCCGCCAAAGTCAATACAACGAACTCCGGGTTGCGTCCCGTAGGACGAATATAGTGGTGTTCTTCGCAAATTAGACATTTTTCCACTCCTATCCAGTGTAATCGGCCAAAACAAAAAGACAGGCTGAAAGAAACGTATAGACGGCGGTCCATACTCTTTTTTCAGCTCTGTCCTTGATACCAGAAAGTTACCCCGGCATGTACCGGGTTTCCCCTTGGGTGATCCGCTCTAATCGCGAATGCTCTCCAGAGATGCGTCCGGCAGAGGTCCTTTTGCCTGAGAGATTCACCTGCAATGCAAGTTTACTCCTTCGGCGCTACCTTTTGGATCAATGGTATGCTACCCGGTCTTGCAGGTAACAACTTGGATCCGATTCGCGTGCATAACTGTCTCACAAACGACAACAGCTATGAGAATCCTTTTGGCAGTCTCTCCCTCCGCGTTCATCCGCGTTTGCAGTTGTCGATGTATTTCCAAAAGCATTTGCTATAACCCATTAATACGCAAATTCATTCAAAATGTCAATAAAAATGTCATATGAAACAATATGAAAAACATTTAATGTATAAATAAGGATATGTAAGCGTTTGTTACAAGTTATTATTTTTGATAGACTATGCTATATAGGTTGGTATGAAGTATTTTTGTTAGTATTATTGACATGGATGTTCTTGTTGTCAT
Organism: Paenibacillus sp. N119s; assembly: GCF_059447605.1. NCBI lineage: Bacteria > Bacillati > Bacillota > Bacilli > Caryophanales > Paenibacillaceae > Paenibacillus > Paenibacillus sp. N119s. The sequence continues at coordinate 4,984 of NZ_JCAJRU010000268.1, forward strand.
AATCTTAACCTGTCTAATACAAGTGATCAAAAGCATTTTATTCATGTGGAAATGAGGCGAAACGGATGAGTGAAGTGAAACAGGAACTTTGGTATACAGACGAACATGAGTGGGTTCAGCGCACAGCGAATGGAACGTTGCGAATCGGCATTACAGACTTTGCACAGCATCAACTGGGTGATATTGTTTTTGTGGAATTACCTGGGGTGGGAACAACGATTGAACAGGGGGCGGAGGTCGGCACAATTGAATCGGTGAAGACAGTCTCCGATCTTTTTGCCCCGGTGGCGGGAACCGTTATGAAAGTGAATGAAGCTCTGGAAAGCACACCTGAACTGGTGAATGAATCTCCCTATGAAAAGGGTTGGATGATCGAAGTAGAATTGAACAATGATGTCGAGGAAGCTGTGGGCAAGCTGCTGTCTGCGGAGCAGTACGAACAGTTGATTTCAGATGAGCAGTAATAAGTAATACAGCATGAATTACTACCTTTTATTTTGATTTTCTGTATGGATCTTGAATTAAATAAGAGCATCGTGAGTCCGCTCGGTTTTTGTATAAAATAGTCGCTATGATCTGACATAGCGGCTATTTTTTTGTTGTTTTTTAGAAGGCGTAATTACGTCACTTCCTCAGATTTAGAAGGGTGTCCCATTAAAAAATATGCAGATTTACAACCATGTTTTTTCGACTAATTTCTATTGTTATCGGCCATATTAAGAAGAATTATGCAGGTATAATGCCTTGGCGTTACTTTAAATTTAAATGTTGTCATCAACGTTCATGACGAAAGTACGTTTTCATTTCGTTGATGAAGATAGCGCTGTCATTTAGTATGAATTTTAAGAAAAGGTAGTGATGCTATTTACTCACAAGGAGGATATGAATATGAGCACAGTGGACACAAAGTCCAGTTCAAGCGGTGGCGCTCGTGTCGCCGTACAACGTTTTGGCCGTTTTCTCAGCGGTATGGTTATGCCGAATATGGGAGCCTTTATTGCGTGGGGATTAATTACAGCACTCTTTATTCCGACCGGGTGGTTCCCGAACGAGGGTTTTGCACAACTGGTTGATCCAATGAAAAATTATTTGCTGCCGCTGTTAATTGGTTATACAGGAGGCACAATGATTCACGGACAGCGTGGAGGTGTGATCGGTGCCATTATGACGATGGGTGTCATTGTGGGGGCCGATATCCCGATGTTCCTGGGCGCAATGGTAGCTGGTCCGCTGGCTGCATGGATATTGAAGAAGTTCGATAAGGCCGTTGAAGGCAAAGTCAAATCCGGTTTTGAAATGCTGGTCAATAATTTCTCGGCTGGGATTATCGGTGCCATTCTAGCACTACTCGCTCATGTGGGCATCGGTCCGGTCGTACAAACCATCAGCCAAGTATTGTCGGCAGGGGTACAGTTTCT
>NZ_JCAJRU010000269.1:0-6349 GCF_059447605.1 Paenibacillus sp. N119s
CATCACGCTAAACTGTTATTTATATTTATGAGGTCAACCAATTCTTTAGGGTTGGCCCTTTTTGCATTTGTTCTGAGGAGACGATTTGAATTGGACACGGTTATAGTTGATTTGGTTCAGAATTGGTTCAGAATTGGTTCAGAGACATTTAGTATAGTAATTCGGTAGTGTAAGAAAATCATATTAGAAGGTTAGTCATCATGGAGGATCTTAGTCAGCTCATCGTGACACCGGAAAAAACTTATGGAGGAAGTTTATGAGTAAATTCAAGTCTTTTTGTTTAACTTATCTTGCTGTTATCGTCTTATTGGGGACCTGGACATGGAGCTTTTCCGAGAGTGCCGTGTATGCAACCTCTTCACCAGTATCTAGTGTAACGGACGCTGTGTATGCTACTGAAACTACGGTAACGAGTTGGACAAATCCTTCTAACCAAGGTCAATCTGTAACGTTTAGCATCAAAACCATCTCAACCCCACAAATTTCAAAAGATTTAACCGGAACAGTTACCCTTATGGACGGTACGGATATACTAGATACGCTGACGATGAGGCCAAATGGCATTGCGAATGGATATGCCACCGCGACCTACACTACAAGCGATTTAAGTGTGGGAAGTCACCCGATTACGGCTATATACAGTGGGGATGCCCGATTTACCCCCAGTACATCTGAGCCATACATTCAGGTCGTAAATGCGTCTTCACCTTCACCTACTCCTACACTGCGGCCTACAGTAACTACAGTATTGAGTTCACTGAATCCGTCTAGTCACGGTCAAGAAGTAAGGTTTAGCGTGAGGACAACTTCGAACCCACAAACGTCGGGCGATTTAACTGGAACGGTCATCCTAATGGACGGCACGAATATATTAGATACGCTGACGATGGAGCCAGTGGGCATTTCGAATGGATATGCCAATGCATACTATACTACAAGCGACTTGAGTGTAGGAAGCCACCCGATTACTGCTATATACAGTGGAGATGCTCGATTCGCACCGAGTACATCTGAAGCGTATATACAGGTTGTAAATGGAGATACAGGTACTGTAAATACTGGCGGAACTGGTACTACTAGCAGTAAAAAAGATAAGAAGGATAGTACAGATAGCAGTGAGTCTATTGCTTCCAGCGAAACAACCACACCTTTATCGCCATCGACTTTACCGACGGATTTACCGACTCCGGTAATCACGCCAGCAGAGCAATCCGAGGTTATGCATGAGAAATATATAACAGGTTATCAGGATGGTACATTCCGACCGGATCAATCGATTACACGAGCTGAAACTGCTGCGATGATGGCAAGAATTATGAAGCTGGAGACAAAAGAAAATACAACGACTTACAAAGATGTACCTGGCACGTATTGGGCAAAAGATTCGATTATAGCACTCACGACACAGCACCTCATGAATGGATATGCAGATGGAACATTTCACCCAGAGCAACCCATTACCCGTGCTGAAATGGCAGCAATACTCGCATCCTGGAAGCAGCTTAAAGGAACGCAAACCGCAGCGTCTCCTTATACCGATATCGAAAAGCATTGGGCAAGAGATTCCATTGTAGCGCTAGCTAATGCAGGGTGGATTACCGGTTATAACGACAACAGCTTCCAACCGAATAAATATATAACAAGAGTAGAGACGGTTACAATTTTGAACACGATCTTAAAACGTGGGCCCCTGGAAGGAACAATTCAGGCTACGTGGAAGGATGTACCAGCAAATTACTGGGCATTTAGAAATATTGAAGAAGCGTCTCGTACCCATACTTCAACCATTAATTCAAAGGGTACAGAAACTTTTGTAAAATAAGCATCACATAAAAAAGCTGGAATCCTATCTATATAGGCTCCAGCTTTTTGTTTACTTAATATTTTTGGGAATGGTCACAAAAGAAATTTAAAATGCTTTCTTCAAGGACGATGATTTCACTCCGTATTCCCGGAAAAATTGCTCTGAAAAGGCACTCACGTTGCTGTACAGTCATCCCAAAACATGCTTTGAATCCTTTTTTTAATTTAAAATCGTTTAATCCAACTTTTTTGGATAATGCGATCAGTGAAGGAGGATCAATCATGCTGGACTCAAGGATTTGCCGAGCCATATGCAACTTTCTGACATCTTCTTTAGATAAGCCTTCGGGCATGGGGGTTAAATCAAATAATTGAATCATAAATCGATTTAAAATCTCCAGTGCCGCTGCTTCCATTAATAAAGGCGATCTATGCACACTTTTCAAGTCTTTGATCAAATGTTCAATCATCACTATACTTCGGTGATCCAGTTCAAAACCAAGGTGATGGAATGCAGCACCCTTCAGAATTTGATTAAATTCAATAGCTGCCTGGTGACGAGCCGCCAACTGTGAAGCCGCATAATTAAACAACGAAACAGGAATGCCAAGTGCAAATGATCGGTATTGTTCGTTAACCGGAGGATGGAAACGTTCTTTGAAATCCTGTAAAAAAATAAGAGCACCCTGTCCCATCGGGAGTGTATAATCCAGACCGGATATATTCACATAACGTCGTCCCGAAAGTGCAAATTGAAGTTCAATCATTTATCCTCTGGAAGCAAAATACGTCGGGTACGGCTCGTGATATTGAATGTGCGAATAGACAATTTCGATTCCGCTGTAAGTTGTAACTCGGTAGATATGTCCGTTACCCGCTTCCGGTAACATCATATACGTATGCTCGTTTTGTTTTCTAAACGGAGTTTTTTCTAAGTAATGCTGATATATTAATGATAGCGCATTTGAATTCACAAGCGTACACCTCAAATGTTTTCATTCATTCTGATGATTTAAATGAGAACCGTTATCATTAATATTAGCTGAATTTGAATGGTTTGACCAGACTTATTGGAATATGCTGTGGAGATGTTCGGGGAATCTATTAATCCCAATCCATATAAAACGTTGCTTTCAATTTCCCCTTCTCACATGCTGGGCAGCTTAAATGAACATGCACATTGTTTTCAATGTGTTCTTGTTCCATAACACTCGCGCATTTAGGACAAGCATAAGAAATTTTATAATGTGATGAGTCCGATATCATCTCAATAAACAGTTCATTGCGGATGTCCTGACAGACCGGACATATATATATCGCGTCATAAGCATCATATCTTGTTGAAGGATTGCCTATGAATTCCTTAATACGTCGTTTAAGGGCTGCATCTTGTACAAACGAAGCAATGGATTCCAAACTCATATATGAAAAACCGAATCCCACAAATATGTTCTTAGTAAAAACACAGCTATCACAATCCAGCTTGTACGCTTCCCCCATGTTTAACCCTCCACATCACTCATTCTTTTTATAATAAAAAGCCCGCCGTAAGAGGCAGGCTAGGCTAATTAGCTCTAAGGCGCGTCGGTCTTAATTCCCTTTATTAATAAGCCTCTATCTATTTCTTTACAAGACTTGCTGAATGTGTAACCCGGTTTCTCCCACCACTCTTGGAGGCATACAGAGCCAAATCTGCTTGATGAACGATCGATTGTTCCGTATCCGCTTGCGTGACCGTTGCCACACCAATACTCACAGTAATGCTGTATTCTCCCCAATCCCTTGAAGCTGTCATGGAGCGGTATCTTTCGGCTGTACGAATAGCTTCCTGTTGATCGTTGCCGGGAAGGATAATTACAAATTCCTCGCCACCGTAACGAGCGACAATATCCACGTCCCGTGACAGGGATTGTAGTAATTCAGCCAGATGAGTAAGCACCAGGTCGCCCACCGGATGACCGTAAGTGTCGTTAATGCTTTTGAAATGATCAATATCAATGATCAGCAGGGAAAAGGGGGTCCCTGTCTCCTGAAAGGAGGCTAGGCTAGCCAGTAACTGATCTTGAACATATCTTCTATTCTTTAGCCCAGTTAACGGATCGGTTGACGCCATCGTTTCTAGCTGGAGATTGATCCTCACTAATTCCTGCTGCTTGATTTCATATTCTTCGTGCAACCGTTCAAGCTCCTGGTTGGCTTCATTCGTCGCCTGATATAATTCCTGAAGCTTGGTTTTGGTCTGAAGTATATCTTTTTCGTGTTCAATACGCTTACGCATCACAAGCACTACACAGTCAATCACTGCTTCTCCATTTCGTTCCTGGCGAATTCCGTTTAGTAGTACAGGCATATCCTGTTGATCACTTGTGCGAAACGAAAAGTACATCTCATCGACACGCCCGTACAACTGGATGTAGGGATAAAAATAAGTATGAAAAAATAGCTTGTTGGTAACAGACATGGTCATTTCAATCGGCCGTCCGAGCAATTGATCGCGTTCATAAAGAAGCATGTCCAACAAAGTTTGATTTACCGATTGTATGATCCCAGCATCCGAAATTGAAAAGTATCCACAGGGAGCTTTATCTAATTGAATATCCATTGCATGACTGCCTTTCATACGATATTACACACTGGCTAAATATTCTTTGATTAAATTGCTTGTTTCTCCTGGTTGGCTTAAATGAGGATAATGTCCCTTTGCTCTCATCTGCTGAAGTCTGCTATTTCTAAGATGGGCATGTAAATAATCCCCTACCTCAATTGGAGCAATACTATCGTCCGAGCACTGGAGAATAAGTGTAGGAACCGAAGCATGCTGAAGATCGACACGGCAATCTGAAAAAAATGTAACCTCTGCGAATTGCCGTGCAATATGAGGATCTCTGGAGCAAAATGCCTTTTCCAATTCTTCGGTTAAGTCCTGTCGCTCGGGATTCTGCATAGCAATGGGCGCCATATAACTGGCCCAGCCAATAAAGTTCATTTGCATCATATCCAATAATTCATCAATATCACTTTTATCGAAACCACCATAATAAGAAGGCAGGTCATTCACATAGCGTGGAGAAGGACCGAGCATGACAATGCGTTCAAAATATTGAGGGCTGCGGATGGAGGCGAGCATTCCGATCATGCTGCTAACGGAGTGTCCGACGAATATGGTATTTCTTAAGTCTAACGCTTCCATAATATCCAGCACATCTTGGGCATACCCTTGCAAGTCACTGTATTTTTTCGAGTCATAATACTTTATTTGAGAATCTCCGGAACCTACGTAATCAAACAAGACGATTTGGTAGTTGTCGATAAAGCTAGGGACGATATAACGCCACATATCCTGGTCGCATCCAAAGCCGTGAGCAAACACAATCGTCTGGCTCCCTGTGCCTAGCACTTTTACATTATTACGTCGGAGAATATCAACGGTCATTGTGAATCACCTCTCTGAGGTAGTATCTGTTCTATGGCTTCTCTTCCCTATTATATCGGAAAAGTTTCGATTATGGATAATGACTCTCATTCATAAATCCAGCGTTCAATGATCCCCTCTACTTTTTGCACATGTTGCTGTGACAAGGGACAAATAATAACTAATTCGTTTTTCCCATTCGTATCTAACCAATAGTGAACGTCATCTTCTTCATGATCCGTTTCATGAATGATTCTGATGGATTTATGATTTATTTTTGATTTAGCCGAAAAAATAGGGTTCATATCTATGATTTTCTGACCATTAGAATAGGTTGTGTTGTAATAAGGAATCACCCAGTTCTCCTTATCCTGATCTTGTACTACATTTAGAAACACACGCACCCAATAATCCTCTAGTTCTGTGTAACTCTGTTCATTTAACTCATTCAAATTCATACATGTATCCACTCCAAGTTATTTATCTCCATAAACTAAAAAAAGTCGCGCCCTGTGATCTACATTTCCATGACGGAATGCACAATTCACAGACCGAGACTTTTTTTAAAATCTTTATTTTGCATCAACATCATTCGTGATTTTCTCTATTAAACCTCTCAAACCTTGATTGGTTTCATTTAATTGATCAATAATATTCATAAACTCCGACACAAGCTTGGCTTGCTCTTGGGAGGATACGGTAATCTGCGTGATCTCTTCTTCCATCTTATACACTGATTGTCTAACGGCTTGCAAGGATTGCTCAATGCGCCCTGTTGCTTCCTTGGTGCCTGTAGACATTTTGCGGATTTCTGTAGCGACAACCCCAAAACCCGCTCCTGCCTCACCCACCCGGGCAGCTTCAATCGCAGCATTTAAACCAAGCAGGTTAGTCTGCTCTGAGATTTCCTTGATGTAGCCAGCCACCTCAGTCACGTTACCGGAGTCCTCAACCGCTTTTTTCGTATTGCTTAAAATTTCCTGTGCTGTTGCACTAAGCTCCTCCGAATGGGTCGCCACATGCTGAATCCCTTCAACCAGAGACACACACGCAGCATTAATCCAGCTGTTCTCCATTGGTTTCGATCACGCTCTTATACCAATAGAAGCTTTTCTTTCTGGATCTGGCAAGTGT
>NZ_JCAJRU010000270.1:0-6208 GCF_059447605.1 Paenibacillus sp. N119s
TGATGGTTCGATTATTCGCGAGTCTCTTCGGATGCTTGACCCTGAGCTTCCACTGCGGACGCAAGACACGTATCTGCTTGCACAGCCGGTAGACTTTCTTCTTGTTGATCACCAGCTGACCCTTTGCTTACTACCATCTTCTTGAAATTCAGATCATACCGTTTTCTTTCCATTGTCGTCCCCTCCGATTGATTTCATTCTATCGGAATAAGGGGTGTACTGTCCAAGTTCATTTGGGGGCTAAATAGAAAGCACTGATGGGTATTCTCCAACAGCGCTTTATTTACTACAATCGTAGCTTATTAGCTTTTAGCATATTACTCATTAGAATCTGTACCCACTATCTTCAGAGCTTTCAATAAGGCGTGTTCACTTGTTCTGGCCCCTTCTTTTGAAAAATGCGCATCCGGAAACGCGGGAGACATATGATGGTATCCGGGATACACATGTAATTCCACTAAGACACCATCAAAGACCAGTTGTTTTGCAAAAAGCAAGGCTTCATCAATGAATAAATCAACGGTACCTATATTTATATAAGTCGGTGGTAACCCGACCAATGACTTAGCACGGGCCGGCACATAATACTCACTTACCTCCTCCTGACCTGGTTCATTCCCTAATACAGACTTCCAGCCAAAATAATTACTTTGTTTTGTCCATATAAACTCTCCTGCGTATGGATGCTCTGGTGCGATACTTGTGCGATCATCTAGCATGGGCCTCATTAATCTTAGATGATGGATTTCGAATTCTTTCTGATCACGAATATACAAGGCTAAGCCAGCCGCCAAACCGCCACCAGCACTGCTGCCTCCTACAGCAACCTTTTGAATATCTATCCCTAACTCTTCCGCATGTTCAATGCACCATTTTAGACCTGAATAACAATCCTGTAACTGACTCGGCTGTACATGCTCTGGGGCTAGGCGATAATAAACAGATACACAACAGAAACCATGCTGTACAGCAAGAGCTGCATTCGCAGGACGATCCACGACTGGACTTCCTAAGACCATTCCGCCTCCGTGTATCGAGTAATATAGGGGCATCTTATGATGCTGTGATTGTTTGGGCTTAATGATTTCGATTTGAATATCTGGACCACTAAAATAACTGGGCACAACCCTTTTTTCTAATGTAACCGGGAACATCTGTGTTACATCTATTTGCTGCATCATTTGAGATTGACTTTTACGTGATTCCATTAGTGTAGATTCGGTAAGATCAGTTGTTGGTATTAAATCTACTGCACTGATAATTTCGGGATCAATCAGATGTCTGCTTCTACTTTTTTGCTCCCCCACAGTAATCGTTTCCTCACTTTCTTGTTTCAAAGACCATTTATCTATATACATAATTTCTTTCATTATTCAGAAATGGTCCCCATCCAAATTCGTTGTTGCTGTTGTTTATATTCACATTTTAAAGATTAAAATAAACTTTATAAATGAAAACAACGATTTAGAATCATTTTTGGCATAAAAACGTTCATGAGAAAATTGACGGTGGAATCAAATCTTTTATCAAACAAAAAGACGTGACCGGATTGGTTACATCGCCATCATCCGGTCACGTCCTAGCACGCCATCCTACTTTTTATGTGAATAAACAATTTTCTTAATGGTTTCGGTAGAGAGGAAAAAATCCTTGGCTAATTGCTCGATACTGCTGCTATTTTGAAAAGCATTTCTGATTGCGGCATTTCGCTGTTCGAGCAGCCTTCTCCCCCCACTCAAACTGCCCCAATCCATATATTCCGTTTTTGGCTTAGGGATATACAGAGTCTCTCCCTGAACATATTTTTGGATTTCCGTAATTAGTTTTTGCGGTAAAACTTTTGTAGCATTCGTATATCTCAATTATACTCGCCCCTTATTCTGATTGTTTAAAATAAGGTGCAAAGCCAGTAATATTAAAAAAGCTTGTTCAGCGTTAAAAAAGATTTCGCCCCATACAAAGTAACGCTTTTCTAATAATTGGCTTTGCATGAGTGTAAGAAGTCACAGACAATCCTAACAGATTCTCCATCAGTAGGCACCCCCTTTTACCTCGCAAGTATAGCATAACTTCTATTCACCTGGGACCAGCAAATAATATCGGCCAAAAGCAAGCGAGTAAAATTAGACTGATAGGTAGCTGATTTTATACACTATCCATGAATGCTAACCACATAAAGCCGAAAATTAAAGCAACTAGCCCTACAATGCCCAACAAGCAAAAAAGTAAAAGCAAAAGAACAAATTTTTTACCATCCATAACCAACACCTCAGTAAACAATATAACACTATAAATAGCAACCTGTTCAAACCTATTGTAAGAATTTCTAAAACCGAGCCGAGCTAGTGATGTAAAATATAATTAAACATAAAACTCACAAAGGAGTATATGAGTCAGATGAGCAATTTTCTGAATGAATTTGAGGAAAGATTTAGAACAGGATTTCTGGATGATCTTAAAAGCATACTGGAAGAAGTGAAGGATGAGAAGGTTTACGCATGCGCGTTTGGCACAGACAGCGATTTTGTCACTTTGTTTGTAGCTGTTAATACAGAGGAATCACTGGTTAGACATATCACAAACATGAAAGCCCAAGACCTGTGCAACAGCAAGGAAGATGAAATTTATTACAGATGGGGATTAAGCGAATATCAATATGGCGATACAACACACCTTAATCATATTAGCAAATTTCTGTATGCAACTGACAATGTGTTGGACTATAAAGATGAAATGATAAAAATTATGGCCAAGGTAGTTATAGGAACCGACGATGTACTTTTTACTCAATTCGGTCAATCCAAGGAAGATATCACCTTTTTCGTGTCCATGACGGATGATGATATGGCCGAGGAATTGGAAAATCAGTCCGTAATTCAGATGACCAATGCCAAATTAGTTGATGGCTTCCTGCGTCGTTATCAATAGAAGTCGGTTGAAGCAACTCACGAACAGGCATCTCCTCCACTGTTTTTTCACCAGTTAAAATGGGAAGCAGGGAGATCAACTCCTTACTTCCCATTATGCTTATTATGCGGTTACATGTTCTTTCAACCACTGCCTATAAAACTGCAATTGCTCCGTGGTGTGAAAATAATGCTGTCCATGTTCCATCACTTTTAGCTGGCAATGAAATCGACTTGCAAACGTAGATATGACATCATATTTTTGATTATTCTCTCCATATCTAGCACTGGAGAAAGAAACAGGCATTGTCTAAGTGGGAAATGATTATAAGCAAGCAAACTAAAGTAGGCACCCATGCTGCAAGCGAAAATACTAATGTCACCCCATTGCTTTTGTGTGTAACGCATGATGAGGTCAAGGTCATAAACACAATTTTGAACTTTACAGACATACGCTTCTTCTTTGCGCTCACCATGTTCAGGCAAATCAAAACTGATGACTTGATACCCCTGTGCTGTTGCTTCTTCTGCAAATATAACGATCACATCATCCGCCTTGTGTGACATATTACCGTGGATAACTATAAATATCTTATCCGATTCACTGCCCCACAAAATTGCCGGAATACCTTCTATTTTCACTTTTTGCTTTATCATTACTTTACCCTCGCTTAAAACAGCCTATTGTAAGTTATCTTCCGGGTCAAAAAAACAAACTACGCCGCCACCATATTTACGGTGTGGGAATCCGTTTGTTTTACAGGAGTATGACTCCAGAGCAGCTTATTATTGACGATACCAATCATCACGTCTGGCTCTACCACATCCTGATAAGAGAGCATAACCAATGTTGCAATATCTCCCATCTGATATGCAGCCGTCAACGCCCTTAGAAAAGTTTTCGATTTTTCACTTTCCGGTAAGGATAATTCTCCTTTTAGAAATTCCTCCTGAACGGCTCCTAGCGATTTTCGTGCCCGATGAAGTGCAACTTTTACCGCTCCCTCTGTTGTACCCAGTATGTCAGATGTCTCATTAATCGAATATCCAAACACATCTCGCAGCAAAAAAACAGTCCTCTGAAGCGGAGATAAATGTTTTATTAAAGACTGTAACGCGATTTCAATTTCAAAAGATCCATGATCCGGCGCAGTTACTTTCGCTTCTTCCTTGTTCAATATCCGAGTGAAGACTGCTTTTCTTCGCATATCATCAATCCAGGTATTTTTAGCAATCCGCAGCAAAAGCGCTTTGGGATTGGTATGCTCGAATTTATTTAACTTTCCTAATGCTTTTACCCAAGTGTCCTGAGCCAGTTCTTCCGCATCCCAATTTGATTTCGTAAGTGACAGACAGTAGCGCTTCAGGACCGCCTGTAATTCCTCAAAGTTGTGGATGCTCACTGTATTGTCAGTCATTTGAATAGAATCATCTATGTTCATAGGCCTTCTCCTCCACGGTCATATTCTGCCCTTTGCAAAAGCAAAGCCATTTGCTACCTTCATTGTAAACGAACAAGAGGTTGGAGAAGTTACACCATATACGCAAATCGTTTCCCCATTAAAACTCCGTATCTTTTTACGGTCTCGGTTCGTTTACAAGAAGAAATCAACTGAACCAAGAAAATGGGGGTATCACAAATGAGTGTTTATGTTCCTTATGTTGTTGAGCAAACTGCTCAAGGTGAAAGATCGTACGATATCTATTCCAGACTGTTAAAGGATCGTATTGTGTTTGTAGGAGCAGCCATCGACGATCAATTAGCTAACAATATTATTGCTCAGTTATTATTTCTTGCGGCAGAAGATCCGAAAAAAGAAATTTATATGTATATCAACAGCCCGGGCGGTTCAACTTCCGCAGGATTTGCCATTTATGATACGATGCAGTACATCAAACCTGATGTGCATACGATATGTACGGGATTTGCTGCTTCGTTCGGCGCAATTCTTTTGTTGGCTGGCGCCAAAGGGAAACGTTCGGCACTGCCAAACAGTGAAATTATGATCCATCAACCGCATGGCGGCGCACAAGGGCAGGCCAGCGATATTGCGATCAGCGCCAAACGAATTTTATTAACTCGTGAAAAGGCAAACCGCATCACAGCTGAACGGACCGGCCAACCTTTGGAAAAGGTCGAAAAAGATATGGACCGGGATTTTTACATGTCCGCTCAGGAGGCATTAGATTATGGCATCATCGATCAAGTGATAACTTCTTTGTAGAGTATGCATAGGACTTGGTGATTTCCCTAATCCGGCTAAGAAAGTACAAGAAAAAATACGAGGTGATTTCATGTTAGCAAGCTTGCAAGGTAAGGAAGTAACTATTCATTTCATTGACGGAACATGTGCATGCGACGGGATACTGGATCAGATTGACGACAAGTTCGTTAAATACCTTACGCAATATCAGATGCTTGTCATTCCAATCACGTCCATTCGCACTGTATCCATAGACACTAAAGAAAGACAGCCATACAAAGTTGGATTTGCCCCATAATTCTATTTTAGCATTACTGGCACTCGCCGATCCGACAAGTAAAGTGATCCTTTCATGACTTGTGGAATCAACGAGCCGCATGGGTGTAAATTATTTATGGAGGCATGATATTATGGAAATCTCAAAGGGAGTAGAAATGCTTCAGCTAGATTTTCATGGGAATAAGATTCACCCTATTCTTTTATGGGATCGAGAAATGACTGTGTTAATAGATACAGGATTTCCCGGACAAATTGAAGATTTACGGGGAGCTATGAAAAAGGTAGGGGTATCGTTCGACAAACTAAAAGCTGTGATTTTGACGCATCAGGATGTGGATCATATAGGTAGTCTTCCTGAGCTTTTGCAGAAGTGTGGCAACATTGTTAAAGTATATGCGCACGAACTGGATAAGCCGTATATTCAGGGAGAGGTCCCTCTTTTAAAAGATAGCCAGCTTGCGAATCCTCCGAAGGGCAAAGTAGATGATACCTTAACAGATGGTCAAGAGCTGCCGTTTTGCGGCAGGATTCGAGTCGTCCATACGCCTGGACATACCCCTGGTCATATCAGCCTTTATTTAGAGCAAAGTAAGATTCTCATTGCCGGGGATTCGATGTACAGTGAAAACGGGATTCTCGCGGGAATTCATGCACCGACCACACCGGATATGAGTGAAGCTCGTATTTCATTGAAAAAGTATTTAGAACTCGACATAGCATCGGTAGTTTGTTATCACGGGGGATTAAGTAACGTAAATGTGAATGACCAGATATTAAGACTTAGTAGCGAGTTAATTTATAGCGAATTGAAGCAACCCC
>NZ_JCAJRU010000271.1:0-6187 GCF_059447605.1 Paenibacillus sp. N119s
TGAGTCGCTATTGATGCAAGCCGGAAATTTGGCTGAATTAGTTACCCATAAACAATACGAATTACAGCCGGATCTTTTGGAGCGCTTTGGGGACAACGGTAAAATAAAAACAAAACAGGACTCTATATATAGTTTAAACTATTTAGCTGAAAGTGTAATTATGAACAGTCCTATTTTATTTACGTATTATGTTGTCTGGTTAAAGAGACTTCTAGAAGGGTTCGGCATAACCCAAGAAGATTTAATCATCAATTTCCAATTAATTCGGGAGACAGTGGTAGAGCACTTCCATCACTCGGATAAAACGACAGTGCTGATGCATCTGGAATTGGGGATACAGCAAATTGGGAAGAAAGAGGAGTATGCCTCTTTTATTACAGATGATAATCCCTATGCTGCCGATGTGACTCAGTATTTGGAATATTTACTCTCAGGTAATCGCAGGCAAGCTTTGGATGGGATCGTCCGATTGCTTGATGAAGGTACATCTATTCAACATACTTACAAATATATTTTTCAAATCTCGCAATACGAAATAGGCCGCTTGTGGCATGAAGGCAAAATCACGGTTGGTCAGGAACATTTTTGTACTGCCGCGACTCAGTTTATTATTTCCAGCTTGTATCCCAGATGGATAGGTACTGGAAATAAGGGGCGCAGTCTCGTAGCAGCGTGTGTAGGCAGCGAGCAGCACGAAATAGGTCTGCGTATGCTAGCTGATATATTCGAGATGGATGGATGGGATACGTACTATTTAGGGTCTAATGTACCTGACCGGAGTCTGCTTCAAGCTATTGTGAGTTACAAAGCAGATGTGGTGGCTATCTCAGCCACCATGGCTTACCATGTCCATCTGGTGAAAAAGTTGATTGCTGTTATTCGTAAAGATACAGCTACTAGGCATGTGAAAATTATGGTCGGTGGTCTGCCTTTTAATCTCGATCCACACTTATGGCAGGAAGTGGGGGCGGACGGATACGCACCGGGTGCAGAGGAAGCACTGGAGGTAGCAGAGGACCTACTTTCGCTTAAGAGATAATGTTAGTGTTGGCAACCCGTAAGTCATTTTGTAAAGGGGGCCTTTTAATATGAAGGAACCGGCAGCAGAAATGGCTGTCCTGCGGAGAACGGTCGAACAATTAACGGATGAGGTTGTGAAAAGCAAAGCTGAGGAAGAAAAGCTGCTGAATGAATTTTCAGCAATGAACAACGAGCTGGTCAATCTGCAGCGTCAGCTTGCCAAAAGCAATGCGGAATTAAAGCGGACAAAGGAAGAAGCGATACGGGCTAATGATCTGAAGAGCACTTTTCTCGCCGTGGTTAGTCATGAATTCAGAACGCCAATGAACGGAATCCTGGGGATGATCGAAATGTTAGGTTCATCCAAACTATCTCCAGAGCAACGGCAGGCCATCAATGTAATACGTGAGTCGGCCTCTCTACTGTTAAACATGATTAATAATTTGCTCGATATATCCAAAATAGAAGCAGGACAGATGGAACTGGAGATCGGAAATGTCAGAGTCCAGGCGATTATGAGCCATGTTGCTCAGCTGTTGGAGCCGCAAATCTATCAGATGGGCAATCGTTTGAATATAGAGACTGATCCTGGCGTTGCAGAGCATCTCGAAGGAGATTCGGCAAGGATCATGCAGATCTTGCTTAATCTGTTGAACAATGCGAATAAGTTTACGAGCGAAGGGATACTTGTTGTTCGAACAAAATTGGTTGAGGAAACAACAGATTCCCAACGTGTTCGTTTTGAAGTACAGGATTCGGGCATCGGGATTTCACCGGAGGATCAGGACAAGCTGTTTCAGCCCTATGTGCAAGCCGGTGAAGGCAGTGCCTCCCAATATGGAGGAACGGGTCTGGGGCTGTGGATATGCAGTTCATTTGTGAAACTTATGCAGGGAGAGATTGGGGTCGTCAGCGAAGAAGGCCAAGGCTCCACTTTCTGGTTTGAAATTCCCTTCAGGAAGGCTTCAGGAAAGGCAGACGAAATAGAGGGACATGAAAATGGTGAACTGACGGCACATAGCGAGTTGCTTCGTGAGCATAGTCATTCTCAAGCGATCTTGGTGGCTGAGGATAATCGGGTGAATCGTCAAGTGGTGCAATCACAGCTCAACCATCTTGGGTTCCAACGTATTGACTTTGTGGAGGATGGACAAGCCGCAGTTAGAGCGGCTGCCGAACGATCCTACGCCTGTATTCTAATGGATCATCACATGCCTCTGCTAAACGGTCACGATGCGGCGAAGACAATTCGTCAGTGGGAAGCAGAAAATCAGCAGCCGCCTGTGCCGATCATTTCGTTGACCGGAAATGGGTTTGGGGAAGACCAGACCCGTGAGCGGGAAGCTGGAGTGAACGATTACTTGATAAAGCCAGTGACGATTGAAAATCTCGCAGAAAAGCTGGTCAAATGGCTCCCCACGCCGGAGTCCGAGCCTATTTTGAATGAGGATGTTATTCGTGAAATTATGCTGCTGGACGAGGATGGCAGCACGGGATTACTAGAGTCATTAGTCGAAATGTATACCAGTGATACACCTGCCAAAATCAACAAGTTAATAGAACTGGTTGCTGCGGGCGAAACTACAAAAGTAGTAGAGGCTGCTCATGAGCTGAAATCAGGCAGCGTGAGTCTGGGGGTCGGACGTTTGTCCAAGTTGCTGTCTGATATTGAACAGCTTGCACGGGAGAACCGACTCGGGAATGCACATGTGAAGTTGTCTGTGCTCCAGTCCGTCTATCAGGCAACGTGTGTAGAACTAGAACGTTATATTCACCAGTGCTAGACTGATGCTTCCCTTTTGTTAGACTTGCACTTGCACCTAGAAGGAGGATCTAAGTTAAATATATGAAAGAACAGCTGCGTTCCATTCACCCGCTGGCCTGGACAATTATAGCGGGTACCATTTTTGGTCGGATGGCCACCTCTATGAGTATCCCGTTTTTATCTATTTACCTGACCACTCATCTAGGGGTGTCCCCCTTTCATACAGGGGTGATCGTGTCGGTCAGCTCGCTGGTTGGCATTTTTGCCAGCTTTTACGGTGGATATATTTCAGACCGGATCGGACGGCGTAAGGTGATGCTGGTATCCATCGCGAGTTGGGCGCTTGTATTCGTCGCTTTTGCGTCGGCAGAAGTGGCATGGGCCTTTTTTGTCATTAATGCTCTGAATGGACTGTGCAGATCCTTATTTGAGCCAACTTCGCGGGCGCTATTATCAGATGTAACCCCCAAGGAGAAAAGATTGCTCGTCTACAACATGAGATACGCGGCAATTAATGTTGGTGTGGTAGCAGGGCCACTGCTTGGTTTGATGTTAGGATCGGCGTCTACAGGTACGCCGTTCATGGTAGCCGCTGGTGTCTATGCTCTATACGGGGTACTGCTGTTGATCCAGTTTACTCGGTATGCATCGGATCTGCATGTCGGCACAACAGTGGGAGAGGCTCCGCTGCGGATGGGCGAAGCGTTCCGAACCGCTAGTCGAGATCCCATATTTATGCCGATTCTGCTGGGAACCGTATTCTGCGTAATGGGCTATGCCCATTCCAATTCGACGATGCCTCAATTTTTATCATTGTCCTTTGAGGAAGGTACCCGGTGGTTTACATATATGCTAACGGTCAACGCGGTTTGCGTCTTGGCTTTTCAGTATCCGCTGGTGCGGTTGGCAAGCCGCTTTTCTCCAGTGAATTCCTTAATAGCAGGGAATATATGTATTGCAGTCAGCCTGCTGCTGTGCGGTATGTTAAATTCAGGCTGGATGTTTATACTGGATATGGTGCTGTTTACAGTAGGTGAAGTGTTATTATTCACGATGCTGGACGTACTGATTGATCAAATTGCTGATGCTCAATATAAAGGGACCTACTTTGGTACGATCGGTTTTAATAATTTAGGCAGTGTACTGGCTCCTTTATTTGGTGGCTGGTTGCTGGATATTTACGGTCAAACGGCACCGCTTGCCGTTTTTGGTCCGGTTTCACTGTCGGTTGTGATTGGGATTCCGTTCCTGCTTGTCGCACGTCGCCGTCTGGCGCAACGCACAGCTCGGTTTGCGGCCCAGGGAGGAGATTCCGTGCAGCAGCTGTCATCATAAAAAAGGGGCTGAGTACAGGATGCAGTCGGAAGAAGATGTGCTACGAATTATACAGTATATGAATGATCCACAGGTCTTGGAAGACTTGCGCTATGTACGTGAGTTGAAGCTTCCGCAAGGCTGTATAGCCGCAGGCTATGTACGCAATCGTGTGTGGGACAAGCTTCATGGCTATACAACGGCCACGCCTCTAAACGATATCGATGTTATTTATTTTGACCCCAAAAATACGCTAGAGGAACGAGATGAGTTTCTGGAGCATTCCTTGAATCGTAAACAGGCAGGACGCAACTGGTCTGTCAAAAATCAAGCGCGGATGCATATTCACAACGGGGAAGCTCCGTATTCTTCGATAGAGGATGCGATGAGCCGCTGGCCAGAGACGGCCACAGCGGTAGCCATTCGATTGAATGCCAAGGATCAAATGGAGGTCATTTGTCCGTATGGATTGAAAGATTTGCTGGATATGCGGGTACGTCAAAGCCCCTTGTTCCGTCACACTACGGCTTTTCGCCAGCGTGTATTTGAGAAACAATGGTTAGATAACTGGCCATTGCTTATTATGGAGAATTAAGGTGTAACCTCATTTTAGATGATAGGGAGAGACGAATAACGATGTTTAAAAATATAAAACCAGATTCAGATCGGGAGGAGGTGCTTGAGCTGCTTACCTACGCCGTGCTAGATCATCCTGAACGCGGGGAGGCTGCTTTACGTGCTTATCAATCCTCGGATGAATGGAATTTGTTCGGTGTGGAAGATGAAGGACTTATTGTAGGTGTTGTCGGTTTTGAGGAGCGAGAGGATGAAACGATCGTGCTCCATCACCTGGCTGTATTGCCTGAAAATCGTCATAGAGGCTACGGCAGAGGGATGTTGCTTACGCTTATTAAGGAACGTAGCCCGAAGCGCCTAACGGTGGATACGGATGCAGAGGGGGCAGATTTTTTCCGCAACGTGGGCTTTGCTGTCTATGGATCGGAGGATTTGCCAGATGGTGGGCAATTCCATTGTGTATATGAAATAGACGAAGAATAAGCGAATCTCCGGGTCCCGCTTCCTTTTTTCTACATAATATATGTTATGTCGGAGGGAGGTGGGTTTCATTGGCGTATCACTACACAGCGATTGGAGATTCTTTAACGACAGGTGCAGGGACGTTGCTGGGTGGTGGCTTTGTACCTGTCTATCAGCGAATGGCGGAAAGATATCTCCGCACACCCGTCAGTTACGAGAATTTGGGAATCAACGGATTGACGTCGCAGGAACTGCTGTCCATGGTTCGCAACAATTCGTTTTTTCGGTCGGCGATCAGCCGGGCTGAACTCATAACGGTGACGATCGGCGGGAATGATCTGCGTCCATATATCAGTTCACTTGCTGGAAGCCGAGGCTTGTCGGGTTCTTCCATTCCACAAGCGCTGAATCACACCAAAGAACATGTGCGCCAAATTGTACATGCCCTGTATCAAATCAAGCTCGGTCAGCGTGAGCCATTTATCATCCGAATGGTAGGATTGTATAATCCTTTTCCAGGGGTGAGAGAGGCGGGAGTATACGTGCGTCAATACAACTCGTTTCTCTATACATTGGGCGGACCCAATTACCGGGTAGCCAATATTTACCCCGCATTTGAAGGCAATGAACGGGCACTGCTTTCGCTGGACCGGATACATCCGAACAGCCGTGGTTATCGTGTGATTGCGGAAGAGCTGAATCGGCTTGGTTATGCGCCGTTACGATGAGCGAAAGAGGATGCTCTGGACCAGAAAAAAGTATAATAAAGAAAGAGGTTCATCATGGCAGATTAACTGTTCATGTTGAATCTCTTTTTTGCGTTTCAGCGTGCGGTTTAGCTGATTATTTTACGGAATAAACTGCGTGCAGCCCACTTGCGCTCACTTCGTTTGCGATATTTTGGCAGAGAACGATAGACAGCAATGGATTGGTTAAATGCAGCGATGGCCTCATCCTTGCGTCCCAGCATACGGTACATTAGGCCTGTCAGATAATAACCCTCGCTGGAAGAAGACTGAATCTCCTGAAACTGATGTAGATAGTGTAGTG
>NZ_JCAJRU010000272.1:0-6040 GCF_059447605.1 Paenibacillus sp. N119s
AAAGCGGATATTATCCGCTACTGTACCGTGGAACAACGTAGCCTCCTGTGGTACATAGGCCATTAAATCCCTAACCTCGTCTAGCCGAAATTCCTCTGCCATGCGGCCGCGAATCCGCAGCACACCTTCATCGGGTGGATAAAATCCCAACAGCAGCTTCATGACGGTGCTTTTGCCACCACCACTCGAACCGACAATTGCAGTTACCTGCCCTTCCGGCACCACCAGGTTCAATCTCCGCAGCGTTGGACGATCTGGCTGATAGCCAAAGGTGACATCGCGCAGCTCCAGCGCAGCCGGAACCTGTTCAATGGTGTGATCTGAGTCCACAGCCTGTGAACCCTTCTGTTTCGCCGCGGGGAACTGCTCCTCTTCCTTCGGCTCACTCAGAATTTCGCGGATTCGCGCCAAGCCTGCCAAGGAGTTTTGTAACAATGATACAGCCGCCCCCAGCTCCAAAAATACCGTTGAAATACCGGTTTGCAGCTGCACAATCTGTCCCAGTACTCCCAGTTCCATTTGCTTCTGCGCAACCAGGATCAATCCGGCGACAAGCACACCGCCAAGCGTGATGAATTCAATGACAAAATTGCACATATCCTGCAAGCCCATATGACGTCCCTGCCGGATACTGATCCGTTTTATGTCCTCACTTGCATTGTTACAGAGTCCGCCTACCTTTGTCCTTAACCCAAACAACTTCACCATCTGTAAACCGGAAAGCAAATCACTCAATCGTTCGGTAAACCTGCTCATTCGTCCCTGTAATTCTTCACTCATATGTCGCATTTTCTTGGCGAAATGAGCATTGATCCAGGCTGAAGCTAGCCCAAGCACAACTGCCATAATCCCAAATCGCCAATCCAGCACCATCAAGATGACCAATGAGCCCAGGAAAAGCGAAGTTTCCAGTATAATCGAACGGATATGAATAGTGTAAGCTTGCTCCAGCGTCTGTACATCGTTCGTCATGCGGGATACAAGATTGCCCGAATGGTGTTTTTCGGCTTTTTCATAGGATAGCTTGATCATATGACCGAATAGCTTCATTCGTACATCGGCAATCGCGAGCTTGACACATCGTTTATACATATAGCTGCACAGAGGGGAAATAAGGCTTAGAGCCAAAAATGTACCGCTGACCAAATAGACCGCTCGGTATAGCTCCTGTACATCGCCATTAACCGCAAAATTCAGCAAATAATGCACCACAAAAGAAAGCAAAATTGTGATACTGGCATTGGTCAGGCTATTGCCAACCAGCCCCGTAAAATACCATTTTCGGTGCGGCTTCATCAGGGACATTAATTGCTTAAATTCATAAAACCCCTGCTTGAAGGTCACGACGCTCACTCCTTTCCTCAGGCAGTGAAGACCCGTTTTCTCCCGTTTGCTGTCCTTCATCAAAATTTTGCAAATACAGCTTTCGGTACACACCGTCACGACCTAGTAATTCTTCATGGGTACCCGATTCCACGATGCGTCCCTGGTCGAGTACAATAATACGGTTTGCTTGACGTATGGTTGACAGTCGATGAGCAATGACCAGTACCGTCCGGTTTTGCATGGCCGCATCCATTGCAATCTGTATCTGAGCCTCCGATTGGCTATCAAGTGCTGAAGTCGGCTCGTCCAGTAGAAGCAGCGGAGCATTTTTTAGCAATGCTCTTGCTATAGAAATTCGCTGCTTTTGTCCGCCTGACAATCCGCCTCCCCGTTCGCTCAACAGGGTTTCATAGCCATCGGGCAGCTGAACAATAAAGTCATGCGCATGTGCCGCTTTCGCCGCCTCGACAATTTCTTTCCGAGTCGCCTCCAGACGCCCGTATCCGATATTTTCTGCAATAGTAGCCGGAAAGAGCGATGGTTCCTGAGATACCAGCGAAATATGACTGCGCAGGCTTGTTAGATTCCAATCTGTCAAATTCTTACCAAACAATTGAACCGTTCCAGCATGCACTCCCGGTTCATTGAATCCGCAAAGCAGCTTGAAAATGGTGCTTTTACCGCCACCACTGGCGCCAACAATCGCAACCGTTTCTCCTTGCCCTACCCGGAAACTAATATCCTTCAGGACCGGGTTCCCTTCGTTATAGCCAAAAGTCAAATGCTCAAAGCTGACTACAGCAATGTCATCGTTGCTGTCTGCAACGTCTTCCAAACGGCGGGTTTTATCCTCTTGAGCTTGACTGATAGAAGTGATTTTCCCGTCTTGCCGTTCATCCGGCCAATCCAGCACCTCTAACAAATGCTTTGCCGCTCCTTCCGCCTCCTTCATTTGCGAAATGATTGTCGGCAGCATGGCAACAGGCTGCAAGATGAACGAAATCAGATACAAAAAAAGGACAATGCCTCCGGCATTCAGCTCACCTTGTTGAATCAGATATCCCCCATACACAATGACCAAAATTATCGGTGTGGCCAGCATCATTACACCTACCGGCGTAATGAACGCATAACGCTTTTCCAGCCGCAGCCCACGCTTGATGACCTCCTCTGTGATCAACATATACTTCTTCAATAGCACAGCCTGCATATTGAATGCCTTGACGATAGGAATGCCTCCAATCGCATCCTGCCCCACCGCATTGAGATGAGCAATTTTCTCCTGAAGCTCTTCGGAGTATTTTTTTATGGGCTTGCTCATCAGTGATGTGATGATCATCCCTACAGACATAAGCGCAAGACTTGCCAAAATCAGTTTCCAACTTGTCAGTACAAGCAACGTGAATGATGCTATAAACACAAGCGGCAAATAAAACAGATTGGCAAACTGCTGGATAAAAAAGTTTTGTAACAACGCCGTGTTGTTAGTTAAGCGGGATACCAGATCTCCAGTGAACTTCCTCTCCACGCTGGAAACCGGTAAATCATAAAACTTATGTACGAGATCACCCCTCAAATCGTGCAGAGCACTAACGCTAAAGCGTGCTGAGGCGTATCTCATCACAAACTTACAGGGCATTCCAATAAACGTCATACCAATAACAAGATAGATCATGTTTTGAGTGGAGGAGAATGTCCCCTGTGCCATTTGCTCTATGGCCTTACCCAAAATAATGTCAATAGCTGCCAAACACAAGGAGGCGGTCACTGATATAAAAACCCATAGATTATATGGTTTTATATAACGTGCGAGTCTCCGAAAAGCAGAATTTGATCGAAACAAAGGCATCCCTCTTTTTCGTTGCTCACACTTTAAGCCAGTGCGAACTTTTTAGATTGGCAATGGACGTCATTAAGATGTCTCTGTGTCTGGTATGAATGAGTGTCTATACAGAAAAATTGGATTCTCATCTGCGCTGGAAAATACATCATGGTGGTATTTTTATCGATTATTGTTGAGATGGTGATAACGGAAGTGTGTCGTGATGTGTAGGTCTTTCAACTCTGTCTGAATCGTGGTTGTTAAGTACTTGTATTGTAAGCAGTATGAGCAGCCGTAGCGTGAGCCTTCGACGGGGATGCGGATAGAATGCTTTCGACTGCGCTCATAACCTCTTGCTCTTGTTCATGGATGAAAAAGTGATTCCCTTCGAACATTCGAACTTCCATAGGGAACGTCGTATGCTGCTGCCAGGCATGGAGCGAATCTGTGCTAACCTCAAAATCCTTCACTCCCCCTAGAACTGTCATTGGGCATACTAGAGGATTTCCCGGCTGATAAACATAAGTTTCACATACTTTAAAATCCGCACGCAGACGAGGCATAATAATTTGCATCAATTCTGCATTTTGCAGCACTTCTTCGGGTGTTCCTTGCATCAAGCGTAGCTCTTCGGTGAAAGAATCGTCTGCTAAATCATGGAGTTGTTTTTTGGAGTAGGGAAGATGTGGTGCAGACTTACCAGATACGATAATATGCACAGGTAGTTTTCCAGTTTTGCTGTACAAATGCCGGGCTGTTTCAAACGCAATCAGTGCCCCCATGCTGTGTCCAAAAAAAGCAAACGGCTTATGAATGTAGGGAGCTATGGCGGGAACTAAGGATTGAACAATATCTTGAAGAGTTTCCATCGGAGCTTCAGTTGAGCGGCTCTCACGTCCGGGGAGCTGTATAGGCAGCACGGTAATATCGGGCGCGAGCCTGGACTTCCAAGAGTTAAATATGTAAGTGCCGCCACCTGCGTAGGGGAAACAGAATAGTTGAAGCTTTGCAGCTGGTTGGACCTCTGTTTTCGCGAACCATGATTGTGATCGAGTCGTCATATGAATTCCTCCATCCTCTATGCAGTTCATAATTTTACAATAAATCCTTATATCTCTTTTTTTCTTCCAACACTTTCTAGCTTTTTTAAATATACAAACTTTAAAACCGCTTGGCATGGGACAAAAGGGCTAAATTGATTGGTTTCATAAAAATAAAACAAAATCCATATTATTACATATGTTTCTCGACTTCAAAAGCACAATTTCACTTTTTTCCTTCATTCGCTACTCATTATGAACTGTTAATTAGATACAAAACAAAATTTCAGATTTTCACGAATCTTGTAAAACTATAATCATTATGATTTACAAAAAAGCTCAAACCCCTTTTCCTACAACAATTTTACCTTTACATGCCATTAACATAAATGTAACAAATTCAACCTGATATCATCCGACAAATTCCGCCTTTTTTCGCGCTCCTTCTCTACATCCTATATAATGGAATTAATTTAAAACGAGCTCACATAAACCCAATATAATAACTTTTTAAATATTAAATAAACGGGGTTTATTTGTGGTTCTAAAGAACTATATTATGCATAACTTTCTTGGACCCTTCGTCTAAAAAATTTAGTTCGATTCGATTTTTCTCTTCCGATACTATAATTTTTCTTATCAAATCCTAATAGAAACGTTTCTATTTTTATTTCAAAAGTGCAAGCTTTTTAGAAATTTATATCCCCGCTTTGTAGTCCTTCATCTCCTATAAAACAGTAACAGCAAACAGCAAGTCCCCAGTTGTTAGAGACTTGCTGTTTTATAAGTTGATTATGATTGATTTTAGCAGTAAGGTAAATCTTGACTTCAACGATCAAGAGGATGCTGCGGCCGCAAGCGTACCGGAAGAATCCGCTGTATGATGAATACTTCGCACGAATCGAATCGTTTTTGTATCCGAATGCATTACAACTGAATGGGTTTCAGCTCTGTGACCAGGCAGAGAACGAACACCCTGCAACCATTCACCAGGCGTCACACCTGTAGCGACAAACATCACGCCTTGGCGTCCAACCATATCCTCCATTGACAGCAATGCCCCCGGATCAGTAATACCCATGCGCTGGCAACGTGCAATCTCTTCTTCTCCATGAGGCAGCAGGCGGCCCTGTATTTCTCCGCCCATGCATTTTAGCGCTGCCGCAGCCAATACGCCCTCAGGAGCGCCACCAGACCCGATATGCAAATCTACACCGCTATCCAGGCAGGTTTCAATTGCACCCATCACATCCCCGTGACCAAGCAGCTTGATCCGAACACCGCTTTCCCGCAAGAGCTGGATGATCCCGGCATGCCGGGTACGATCCAGAATCGACACCGTAAGATCGGACAAGGATTTCCCCAGTATTCGCGCTGCTTTTGACAATGTGGTCGGGATCGAGTCCTCTAGTGACAGCTTGCCAGCCAATGCGGGTCCCACGGCTAATTTTTGCATGTACATATCTGGAGCGTGAAGTAGACCCCCACGAGGTGCAGCAGCAATGACCGACAGTGCATTATTTAAACCGTTCGCCACCGTTTCCGTCCCCTCCAGAGGATCGACAGCAATGTCCATGGCTGGACCTCTGCGATTGCCTACTCTCTCCCCGATATACAGCATGGGGGCCTCATCCATTTCACCTTCGCCAATCACGACCGTGCCATCCATGGATACCGCGTTAAAATGAGTACGAATGGCTACTGTTGCCGCCTCGTCCGCGCTATTCTTATCTCCACGCCCTGTCCATTGTGCCGATTGCAGTGCCGCTGCCTCTGTTACCCGAACGAATTCCAATGCCATTTGACTCTCCATACTTATCCCTCCACCTCTCCTAAAAATAATGGGTATCCA
>NZ_JCAJRU010000273.1:0-5949 GCF_059447605.1 Paenibacillus sp. N119s
CAGCATCATGGACGTATTGGATTTGGCACGGTTGCAGTTTGCAACCACTACAATTCTTCATTTTGTTTATGTGCCGATCTCCATTGGATTGTCGTTGTTAGTGGCAATTATGGAGACTATGTATGTTATCAAGAAAAAAGACTTGTACAAAAAAATGGCTCAATTCTGGGGAACATTTCTGCTGATTAATTTCGCGCTAGGGGTAGTCACCGGGATTTTGCAGGAGTTCCAGTTCGGAATGAACTGGTCGGATTTTTCACGTTTTGTCGGTGATGTATTTGGTACACCGCTAGCTATTGAAGCATTGCTCGCATTTTTCCTGGAATCGACCTTTATCGGTCTATGGGTATTCGGCTGGGAAAGATTATCGAAAAGCGTCCATTTAATTTGCATGTGGTTGGTAGCGATCGGTACGATGCTCTCGGCTTTGTGGATTCTGGCCGCCAATTCCTTCATGCAGCGTCCTGTAGGATATGGAGTTGTAAATGGACGTGCAGAAATGCAAGATTTCGCTGCCTTGTTAACGAACGAGCAGCTTTTATGGGAGTATCCTCACACCATCTTTGCTGCCATTGCAACCGGGGCTTTCCTCGTAGCCGGTATTAGTGCCTGGAAGCTGATGCATAAGAAGAACATGGACTTTTTTAAACCTTCTTTTAAATTGAGCATTATTGTTGCATTAATCTGTGCGATTGCTATTCCTTTGTTTGGTCATGGACAGGCTCAATATTTGATCAAAACACAGCCCATGAAGATGGCAGCCAGTGAAGCTCTGTGGGGAGACAGCGGCGATCCGGCGCCTTGGACGGTGATTGCAAACATTGACCCTGATAAGCAGGAAAACACCTTTGAGATTAAGGTTCCATTTGCACTGAGCTTTCTGTCGTATAGCAAGTTTTCCGGCTCTGTGCCTGGGATGAAGGAGCTTCAAGCAGAGTATGTAAAAACCTATGGTCCGGGTGATTATATTCCACCAGTCCGTACGACCTTCTGGAGCTTCCGCATTATGATTGCGGCGGGATGTGCCATGATTGCACTTGCTCTGTACGGGGCATACCTAAGTTTTCGACAAAAATTGGAGGGCTCCCATCGCTGGTTCTTCCGTCTTATGCTGTGGGGGATATCCCTACCATTCATCGGCAATACCGCCGGCTGGATCATGACAGAAATGGGACGTCAGCCGTGGACTGTATTTGGTTTGCTGCAAACAAAAGATTCCGTTTCACCTACCGTTGTAGCAGGAGAAGTGCTGTTCTCACTGATTGCATTTACGTCGCTGTATCTCATTTTAACGGGTGTACTGGCATTCCTGTTTGCTCGCACCGCTCGTAAAGGTCCAGATATGGAGCCGCATCAGCATACGGTAATTCATGATCCATTTGCTCAAGGGGGTGACAGCATTGACGTTAAATGATTTATGGTTCTTATTGATCGCTGTGCTGTTTACAGGCTTCTTTTTTCTAGAAGGCTTCGATTTTGGCGTGGGAATGGCTACTGGATTAGTGCCGCGCAACGACCAACAAAAACGTTTGATGATCAATACGATTGGTCCATTCTGGGATGCCAATGAAGTATGGCTGATTACAGCCGCAGGTGCGATGTTTGCCGCTTTCCCGCATTTTTATGCAACGATGTTCAGCGGATATTATCTGGTATTTGTGTTTATTTTGCTAGGGTTGATCTTGCGAGGAGTCTCCTTTGAGTTCCGTGGCAAGGCCGAAGGGAAAGGGTGGACAGGAACGTGGGATGCCTGCATCCTGATTGGCAGCTTCCTGCCGCCGATGCTGTTTGGTATGGCCTTTGCGGCTTTGGTAAAAGGCGTACCTATTCAGCAAAATATGAATTTGAAAGCTGGATTTTTGGATGTGTTCAACGGATACACCGTATGGGTTGGACTGACAGTGGTCGGGATGTGTCTGATGCACGGACTGACGTTCATTTCTCTACGGACGATTGGTGAGGTAAGGGATCGTGCTCGTGTGATTGCGTCCAAATTCCTTCCAGTGTTGGGGATTCTGCTTGCTGGTATGGTCGTATGGACTTATTTTGCAACGGATTTATTTGCACGTCGTGGTCCCTTTATGTATGTTGCGGTGGCAGTGGGAATTGTCGCCTATGTGCTAACATGGTATTTCCTGAAGCAGCGCCGTGAAGGATGGGCTTTCGGGATGACAGGTGCCATCATTTTGCTAAGCTTTGTCTCGTTATTCGTTGGCTTGTTCCCAAGATTTATGGTGAGCTCGATCAACAGTGCTTTTGATTTGACGATATATAATGCAAGTTCCAGTCCTTACACATTGAAAAATATGACGATTGTTGCAGCAACGCTTTTACCCTTTGTGTTGGCTTATCAGGCATGGAGCTATTTTGTTTTCCATAAGCGTCTCAGTGAGAAGGATCACCTGGAATACTAATGGATAAAGCCTGGTTTGAATTAAAGGGCATTCGGCCCGTAATGCTGCTGCTGGCCGCCCTTTCGCTGCTCCAGGGAGCAGCTGTAATTACACAAGCCATCTTTTTGGCAAAGGCTGTAACGAGTTTGTTTAATAAAAATCCGTTGGTAATGGCTTGGCCATCGCTGGCGTTGTTTTTCGCGGCTTTTGCAGTGAGGCATACGACGATCTGGCTGCAACGCCGGACAGCCGGTCGTTTTGCCGAAGCAGCAGGCGCTTCCTTACGGGAGCGTCTGCTTGCGCGTTTGTTCGAGCGGGGTCCGGGTTTT
The DNA here is from genome assembly GCF_059447605.1 of Paenibacillus sp. N119s. Taxonomy (NCBI): domain Bacteria; kingdom Bacillati; phylum Bacillota; class Bacilli; order Caryophanales; family Paenibacillaceae; genus Paenibacillus; species Paenibacillus sp. N119s. The sequence continues at coordinate 2,723 of NZ_JCAJRU010000273.1, forward strand.
GCTGCGCAGGAAGGAAGCGGCAAGTTGGTGACGCTAGCGCTGGATGGTGTGGATCGGTTTCGCAATTATTTGGAACTTTCGATTCCCCGTATGATAGACATGATGGCTGTGACCCTACTTGTGCTTGTGTATGTTTTCACATTGGACATGATCTCAGGTGTGATTTTGACGATTACGATGCCGATCCTGGTGGGCTTCTTTATTTTGCTCGGCCTGGCAGCGCGCAAGCAGGCAGACAAGCAGTGGCGTTCCTATCGACTGTTATCACATCATTTCACAGATTCGTTGCGTGGACTCCAGACACTAAGGTTTTTGGGGCGCAGTCGGGCACATGGGGAGACCGTGGGGAAGGTCAGCGACCAATACCGTACGGCCACGATGCGTACGCTGCGGGTAGCGTTTCTTTCTTCATTTGCTCTTGATTTTTTCAGTATGCTGTCGGTTGCTTTTGTAGCGGTAGGCCTGGGTCTGCGCCTGATCAGTGGCTCCGTGGGGCTGGAGGCAGGGCTGGCGGTGCTTATACTGGCACCGGAATATTTTATGCCTATACGCCAGTTGGGATCAGACTACCACGCCTCATTGGATGGTAAGGAGGCGTGGGGAGCGATACGCTCCATACTCAGTGCAGAGGATGAAGCGACAGAGCCAAATGTGCAGACAGCTAATGATAAAGGATTAGACATCACGGGACAGGACATCCTCAAGCTGTCTGATGTGTGTTTTCTTAATGAAGACGGTTCTGCCCGACTTGAACATGTGTCTGCAAGTGTGGAACCGCACATGAACATGATCGGCATCGTCGGGGCGAGTGGTGCTGGCAAAACGACATTGCTAAGTTTGCTGGGCGGCTTTTCTGCCCCCACTTCAGGTGAGCTGATCCTGAATGGATGCCGATTATCTGCATATACCCAAGCTGAATGGCAGCGGCATATTGCCTATATTCCACAGCATCCATATCTGTTCAGCGCTACTTTGGCAGATAATATTCGTTTTTATGAACCGGAAGCCTCCAACCAGCAGGTAGAGTGGGCGATTGATGCCGTTGGCCTACGTGAATTGGTGGATAGTCTTCCGGGAGGATTAAATGAGCCTATTGGGGAAGCAGGGCGGACATTGAGCGGAGGGCAGGCGCAGCGGATTGCCTTGGCGCGGGCTTTGCTCAGTGACCGTCCGCTCATATTATTGGATGAGCCGACGGCACATTTGGATATTGAGACAGAATGGGAGTTAAAACAGACTATTTTATCCGTATTCAAACACAAAAGGATGTTTCTCGCCACCCACCGACTGCATTGGATGCCGGATATGGATTGTGTCTGGATGATGAACCAAGGTCGTTTGGAAGAGGCAGGTTCCCATCAGCAACTGGTTGCACAAAAGGGAGAATATTATCGATTGCTGTCGGGAATGTCGGAAGGAGGGGACGGACGATATGAGAGCAACGGATAATAATAGCCAAGGCTGGTTTTTGCCTTATTTGAAACAGTATTTTTGGGCCTTTCTGGCAGCGGCTCTTTTGGGTGCGCTGTCCATTGGATGTGCAGGCGCGCTGCTCTTTACGTCCGGCCACCTGATTACTCGTTCGGCCTTAAAGCCTGAAAATATATTAATGGTGTATGTGCCCATTGTGCTTGTGCGGACGTTTGGTTTTAGTAAAGCCGTCATTCAGTACCTGGAACGCTTGGTAGGCCATGATGCCGCGCTGCGTCTTGTGTCCCGTATGCGGGTACGACTGTATCGGGCAGTGGAGCCGCAGGCACTGATGATTCGCAGCAAATTTCGTACAGGGGATCTATTGGGGTTGCTGGCAGAGGATATTGAGCAGCTTCAAAATATCTATTTGAAGCTGGTCCTGCCTGCGTTATCGGCTTTGCTGATCTATGCAGCAGGCATCTTGGCGCTTGGCTGGATGGACGGAACATTTGCCTTGCTTATGGCGCTATATGGGGGATTTTTACTTTTTATCGCCCCGGCTATCTCGCTATGGACCTCACTCGCCAAACGGCGAACGTTCAAGCAGGAACGGAGTAAAGCCTATCAGGAACTGACGGATGCTTTGTTCGGCATGAGTGATCTGGTGCTGAGCGGGCGGACTGGGCATTTCCTTAGCGCCTTTACACAACAGCACAAGAGGGCTGCTATGGTGGAAAATTCGCTTCGCCGGAACGAGTGGCGCTCCCATTGGCTCGCACAATGCCTTGTAGGCGGCGGAATTGTGATCATGACTGTGTGGGCTGGAGGGCTGGTAGCACAGGGCCGTATTGAAGCCACATGGTTGGCCTCCTTTGCCCTAGTAACATTCCCGTTGCTGGATGCTTTCGTTCGCGCTGGGGAAGCGGTGGTTCATGCGTCAGAGTATCAGGATTCACTTCGACGTTTAAAAGATTCTGAGAAAGATACATTTGCATTTGCGGCACGAACAGATGCAAAACAACCAGCGGCAGACGATGCAGCAGACACTACCAAGGAACAGAAACAGGCTACCGCTCAGCGCTTAAGTCACGGGGGCGACCTGCTGCTGAATAATGTGAGTTACCGTTATGCAGCAACGCAGGATTGGAGTGTGCGTAATATCTCCCTGCACGTACCGCAGGGGGGCAAGGTTGCCTTGCTTGGCCGCAGTGGTGCAGGCAAGTCTACGCTGCTGAATCTGATTCAGGGAGCATTACAGCCTGATGAAGGGAGCGTCACTGTCGCAGGCGTCCCCGTATTCACAGGCGGAGCATACTCCAGTCTGTTTGCGGTGCTAAACCAACAACCGTATTTGTTCGATACGACGGTAGCGAACAATATTCGTTTAGGGCGCCCTGACGCTACGCTGGATGAGGTTCGTGCAGTGACGGAGCAGGTGGGGCTTGGAACCCTGATCGATTCTTTACCAGAGGGTTACGATACTAGAATGCAGGAGACGGGGCTTCGCTTCTCCGGGGGAGAAAGACAGCGCATTGCACTGGCGCGGATTTTGCTGCAAAATCATCCGATTGTTTTGCTGGATGAGCCGACAGTAGGGCTTGACCCGCTGACGGAGCATGAACTTATGCAGACGATATTTCGCGTGCTGGAAGGCAAAACATTGATCTGGATCACTCATCATCTCACAGGAATGAAGCATATGGACGAGGTGATCTTTATGGAACAAGGCACCATCTCCATGCGAGGCAGTCATGATGAGCTTTGGCGTGAGCATACCCGGTACCGTCATCTGTATAAGCTGGATCATCCGAGTC
>NZ_JCAJRU010000274.1:0-5873 GCF_059447605.1 Paenibacillus sp. N119s
GCCCTTAGCTCAGCTGGATAGAGCGTTTGACTACGAATCAAAAGGCCGGGAGTTCGAATCTCTCAGGGCGCGCCATTTCTTAAAAAAAAATGTATAATGTCGGGATGTAGCTCAGCTTGGTAGAGCACCTGGTTTGGGACCAGGGGGTCGCATGTTCAAATCGTGTCATCCCGATACTGATTTGCGGGTGTAGTTCAATGGTAGAACTTCAGCCTTCCAAGCTGATAGCGTGGGTTCGATTCCCATCACCCGCTTACTGATTACCTAGAAGCCGAAAGGCTTCTTTTTATTTTGTCCACATTACATTAACTTTTATGTGTATAGACCATTAAATGATGCCTCTTGTTATGCACGGTTGGGGATGACTTGTGCATACTCTAAATAGGCTTCTAACACCTTAGACTCGGATTTCCCCTCTTTCGTCCCTCTTTTTCCTGTAAAAAGGCTAAATTCGTGTTAAATCCATTGAACATTGGAATCCTAAGATTATTATGTTGCGAATCTTTGGTGATCACTTTCCATCTGCTTCTTTTGTTGTGCACACTCCTCTTTATTCATGTGGGTAAAACCTAGAAATTTATGGGTAGCAGCTCTAGAATACTGAGATTATGGCTGATTTTGTGCATATCTTTGTGGATAGAGCTCAATGAATTTCATGTTGTCAACAAATAATAAACATATACACATCATGACACAAGAATTTGTGCCTTTGAATCACACTTCTTACAAGAAACTGTGCATAAAGTTTCACACATCTGTAGTGTAGATAGTCAGTTTTTTATTGATTTCATTTTATTGTATAAAATACCAATATATTCTTCGCAAAAGTATTTAAAAAGAATGACTTTTTGCTGTAAATTTTGCAGCTTTTCATACGTTTTTATTGTATGATGTTAAGAAAGTGTCAAATTTCATGTGTATAATTACCTTTGCTACAACTGAATATGATGTGGAACAGATCAGATGGGGGGAAAAGCATGACTGAGCTTACGTTAACCGCTAACAAAAACCAATCCAACAATCTGCTACGGCGGGACGTTCGTTTTCTAGGAAATATTCTTGGTGAGGTCTTAGTTCATCAGGGTGGCAACGAACTTTTGGATATCGTGGAGAAAATACGTGAGGCAAGTAAATCGTTACGTGCTGGGTATCAGCCGGAGTTATACGAGAATTTCAAACAAATGGTCAGTGGACTGGATACGGATATTCGTCACCAGGTTATTCGTGCGTTTGCGATTTACTTTCAGTTGGTGAATATCGCTGAGCAAAACCATCGTATACGTCGTAAGCGGGATTATGAGCATTCCGCTGGTGAAGAGGTTCAACCCGGTTCGATTGAAAGTTCTGTTCAGGAGCTTAAACAAGGAGGGTTCTCCGCTGAGGACGTAAGCAACATGCTGAATGAACTCTCTTTGGAGCTGGTCATGACTGCACATCCTACAGAAGCAACACGGCGAGTAATTTTGGACATCCACAAACGTATTTCCGAAGATGTCATGCTACTGGATAATCCGATGCTTACTTTGCGTGAGCGGGAACAGGTACGGGAGAATTTGCTAAATGAAGTAATTACGCTGTGGCAAACGGATGAGCTACGTGATCGGAAGCCAACAGTATTAGATGAAGTAAGAAATGGAATGTATTATTTTCATGAGACCTTGTTTCATGTATTGCCGGATGTATACCAAGAATTGGAACGATGTCTGGATAAATATTATCCTGAGCAAAAATGGCACATTCCAACTTATTTGAGATTTGGTTCTTGGATCGGTGGAGACCGAGACGGGAATCCATCTGTTACATCTCATGTGACTTGGGAAACATTACGTATGCAGCGCAAGCTGGCTTTGAGAGAATATCAGCATACACTGAAGGAACTCATGGGTTACTTGAGCTTTAGTACCAGCATTGTACGAGTTTCTGATGATTTGTTGGCTTCTATTGAAGAGGACCGTGCCCACATCACACTTAAAAAAATGGAAGTATGGCATAATGAAAAAGAGCCTTATCGCATAAAACTGGCATATATGATTGCCAAGGTGAATAACGTTTTGGATGAAAGTAAGCAGGGGACCAAAGAGCGCTACAGTTCCGCGGAAGAGCTGATTGCAGATCTGAACGTAATTGCCAACAGCCTGCGTCATCATTTTGCTGATTATGTGGCAGACACCTATATTCAAAAGATGATTCGTCAGGTAGAGCTATTCGGGTTTCATACAGCTACGCTGGATGTGCGTCAGCATAGCCAGGAGCATGAAAATGCGATGACTGAAATTCTGTCTAAAATGAACATTGTGTCAGATTACGGTAAGTTGTCAGAGGAAGAAAAAATAGATCTGCTGGAACAACTGCTGAATGAACCTCGTCCGATTACTTCACCATATTTGAAATATAGCGATAGCACACAGGAATGTCTTGATGTATATCGTACGATTTATTTGGCTCAGGAGGAATTCGGCAAGCAGTCCATCACAAGTTACTTGATCAGTATGACTCAGGGAGCCAGTGATTTGCTGGAGGTTATGGTGTTAGCCAAAGAGGTCGGCCTGTTCCGCATCGAGAAGGATGGCACTGTCATCTGTACGTTGCAATCCGTTCCTTTGTTCGAAACGATTGATGATTTGCACGCTGCGCCTGATATTATGAGAAGATTGATGAACCTACCTGTGTATCGACAATCTGTGGCCGCAATGGATGAGCTTCAGGAGATTATGCTCGGCTACTCGGATAGTAATAAGGACGGCGGTGTGGTTACAGCGAACTGGGAACTTCGGGTCGCTATGAATAGCATTACAGAAGTAGTAAATGAGTATGGTGCAAAAGTGAAGTTCTTCCACGGGCGTGGAGGAGCGCTGGGGCGTGGAGGAATGCCGCTTAATCGCAGTATTTTGGCTCAGCCTCCTCATACCATTGGTGGAGGAATTAAGATTACGGAGCAAGGTGAAGTGCTATCATCCCGCTACTCCCTCAAGGGGATCGCTTATCGGAGCTTGGAGCAGGCGACATCGGCGCTAATTACGGCTGCTGCGTATCATCGTTCAGGTAAGAAAGAAGTGTTCGAGGAAAGCTGGGAGGAGATTATTGCCCGTATTTCCGAGGTATCACTGGAGAAGTATCAGGATTTGATTTTCCGAGACCCGGATTTCTTCACGTTCTTCAAAGAATCTACACCGTTGCCTGAAGTGGGCGAGCTGAATATTGGCTCTCGTCCGTCCAAGCGTAAGAACAGTGAACGTTTTGAGGACTTGCGCGCCATTCCATGGGTCTTTGCATGGACCCAAAGTCGTTACTTGCTACCTGCTTGGTATGCGGCAGGGACAGGTTTGCAAAGCTACTATCAGAACAATGAGGATAACCTTAAAGTATTGCAAACGATGTTCAGGGAATCTGCCTTCTTCCGTTCGCTTATAGATACACTGCAAATGGCAATTGCCAAAGCGGATTTGCTGATTGCAGAGGAGTACGCCGGGATGTCGGATAATGAAGAAGCACGCCAACGTATATTCGGGCAGATTTCTGCAGAGTTCAAACTGACATCTGAATTGATTCTGAAAATAACTGGGCAATCCGAGATTTTGGACGATGTACCTGTTATTCAGGAATCTATCCGGTTGCGTAATCCTTATGTTGATCCGTTAAGTTATTTGCAGGTTCAATTGCTAAGTGAGCTACGCGAATTGCGTAATCAGAACGGTGATGACGCAGAAATGCTGCGTGAGGTACTGTTGACGATTAACGGAATTGCCGCAGGCTTGAGAAATACAGGCTGATATAGAGTGGCTGGATGATACAGGCAATCGGGTACTCTCTGGAGTGCCCGATTGTGCTGTGTTTATAGTGATGTCTGGTGTATTTGTTAACTGTGTCCCCACTTCAGTTGATTTCTGGATAAAATTAAACTACGATGAATAATCATAAACATGTAATAAGTAACCCATCAGCAAGTCTGGGGGAGTATAGAGTGGATAATATGGAAAGCCGCTTGGTTAGGCTGGTGCAGAAAGGTGATCAGCGAGCTTTTGCGGAGTTAGTCGAGTTATATAAAGATCGGATTTTTCATCTTTCCTACCGGATGCTAGGTAATCGTCATGAGGCAGAGGATTTGGTGCAGGAAACCTTTTTGCGTGTGTATCGAAATTTGGAAAAGTATGACCATGGACAGAAGTTCTCAACCTGGATTTATCGGATTGCTACAAATCTGTGCATTGATCGTCTGCGAAGAAGAAAACCTACATACTCACTGGATGCTGAAATGAATGATCAGGAAGGTGTTGATGGGTACGCCATGCTTGCCAGCGATGAGCTTACCCCTGAAGGGAGTACGCTGTTGTCGGAAACGCAAGCTTTGATTCATGACGCCATTGACAGTCTTCCGGATAAATACAAGACGATTATGGTTTTACGGTACTTGCAGGAGCTTTCCTTGCAGGAAATTAGCGACGTGCTCAATCTCCCAGTTACCACAATTAAGACAAGAGTACACAGGGGACGGGATTTTCTACGCAAAAAACTGGAGCACAAGCTATAAATAATGTGCATACATTCTAGGAAAAGTGCCTGCCTAGATGTTTTTATGAAACATAATGCCCGTTGTAACGTATGTAAGATGAGCAAAGTTTCTAAGCCGGAGCATGTTATGTTGAGAAACACGGAAGAATATTAGAAAGGATTGGCTCATATGGATTGCAAACAAGCCGTCTCTTTTATGCATGACTATCTAGATGGCGACCTGTCTGAGCAGGACAAACATGAGTTGGAACAACACTTGTTAGACTGCCCGGAATGCCGCATGCGTTTTAAAGAGCTGGAGCGGACGGATGCGATGCTTTACGGTACACGCTATCATCAAGTGCCGTGTGTATCAGATGAGCTGACATTTCGCATTATGAATGCTTTGCCGCCGCATAAAAGACAACCTGCGGTGCCTATGCTAACTTGGGTGAAGAGGCATCCTGCTGTAACAGCCGCTGCTTTCTTCCTTATTGTGATATGCTCAAGTATGGCCAGCTTTTCCAGCACGGATCATCAATTGGTAGTCAAAGGAAGCAATCTAGATCAAGTTGTGATTCAAGGCGATACTGTAATTGTACCTGAAGGAAAATCCATTGCCGGAGATTTAACAGTACAAAATGGTGAGGCCCGTGTATACGGTGATGTGGAAGGAAATGTTACTGTGATTGATGGCTCTTACTATCAAGCTTCAACCGCCCATATTGCAGGACAGGTTAAAAGTATCGATCAAACTTTGGACTGGATTTGGTACAAGGTTACCGATTTGTTCGGGGGACCGTCTTCTCCTTAAGAGAAGCTTCAAATGGCAAGAACGATATCGAGCGCCTCTTTCCGCTGGAAAAGGCGTTTTTTTGTATATGAAGATGGCGATTTGTACTGTATTTTACTGATTTTGGAGGTTCTTTTGTCGCACAGCTTGCAACGCGAGCCTGATCGTTATAACCTAGATAGAGAGAGCATACTGTGTACATATTACACCCACTCACTACAGAAAATTGCGGGGGCATGCGCATGTTGGATTATTTTGCGGACCTGACTTGGAAAGAGTCCATTAAAGATATTATCGACATTTTGATCGTAACCTATATTATGTATCAGCTTATTTTACTTGTTCGCGGAACGCGGGCAGTTCAATTGTTAAAAGGAATTCTGTTCTTGGTCGTTATTTGGGCGGTTAGCACCTGGTTTGATTTGTACACGCTCAAGTGGTTGATGAATCAGATGTTCACCTTTGGTGTAGTGGCTATTTTTATTATTTTTCAGCCTGAGTTACGTCGTGCTTTAGAGCAGTTGGGGCGTGGTAAACTATTTGGGCGTTCGTCAGTAGATGATGAAGAAATCAATAAGTTAATTGGAGAAAT
>NZ_JCAJRU010000275.1:0-5869 GCF_059447605.1 Paenibacillus sp. N119s
CCATCCAACGAATGATGCTTATGGTACGGTTAATGTAATTAAGTCGGACGCTGCGGCAACAGCGGAGATACTGTTTGATTTATTGGAAAAGTTTGCAGTAACCTGGGACGTTGATGTGGCAACGGCTGTATATACCGGTTTGCTGACGGATACAGGAGGTTTCCGCTACTCTAACACTTCACCGAAAGTGATGTCTACGGTATCACAGCTTCTTGCTTACGGTGTGGATGGTCCATTTTTGTCCGAGAAATTACTTGAGGAAATGACATTTCCCCAAATGAAAGTGCTGACCAAGGCATTGCAAACGCTCACGATGTCGGAGGATGGGAAAGTTGCATGGGTCGTTGTAACACCTGATGATATGGTGGAATGTGGTGCTGTAAATGAGGATTTGGAAGGTATTGTGAATTATCCAAGAAATATCAGTGGGGTTGAAGTAGGCATTTTCTTTAAAGTTATTAATGATCAAGCGGCCAAGGCAAGTTTGAGATCGGCAGGGAATGTTGATGTAGCTGCGCTGGCTCAATCCTTTGGGGGCGGTGGGCATGTGCGTGCGGCCGGCTGTCGGGTAGAGGGGAAGCTGGAAGATATCATCGAGACCGTTGTAGGGCGGGTGAAGTCTGAGCTATGAATCCAATAAATAAGGGGCAGGCAGTATGGGAAGGTGTTCTTCCTGTCTATAAGCCTGCTGGATTTACCTCTCATGATGTAGTGGCCAAGGCTCGCCGTTTGTTGGGGATGAAGCGAATTGGACATACCGGAACGCTAGATCCACAGGTAACCGGTGTACTGCCGTTGTGTCTGGGACGCGCTACCCGAGTGGTGGAATATATGCAAGAGCGGCCCAAGGAGTATCAGGCTACACTGCGCTTAGGTATTGCTACGGATACCGAAGACCTGACTGGGACAATTACAGAAGAGAGCGAACGTCCGGTTGATGTGACCGAAATGGAAGCCAAAGCGGTTTTGGAACGTTTTGTTGGTACAATTTCCCAAGTCCCTCCAATGTACTCTGCACTCAAAGTAGATGGAAAACGTTTATACGAGCTGGCTCGAGAAGGCAAAACCGTGGAGCGTAAAAGTCGTGAAGTGAGTATTTACGAACTGGAAATGACAGGTTTTACGAAGATGGGACCGCACGTGGATATTTCTTTTCGTGCTTTATGCTCCAAAGGAACTTATATCCGTACACTATGTGTTGATATTGGCCGTGAATTGGGATATCCTTCAACGATGGTTAAGCTGGAGCGAACTATGTCTGCGGGAATTTCTGCGGAACATTGTTTAACATTCGAAGAAATTGAACGCCATGTAGCGGATGGCAGCTTGAGTGAGCGGCTTATTGCTACTGATAAAGCAATTGATTATATGCCCGAGCATACAGTGGCTGAAGCCAAGGCAGATGCAGCTTTGCAAGGTCAACGCTTGTCGCTGAGTATGGTTTCACCACCGGTAACGGACAGCCAACCTTTCCGGCTGTATAAAGAGGATAAAACATTTTTAGGCATATATGGACGGGATGAAACAGGTGCGATCGCCCCAATTAAAGTTTTTTTAAGCGTATAGAATTTACAAATTCTCAGCGGAGCTAAACCATTCTATAATCGTCAGAAAACTTCCCCTAGGCACGGTCAGGCTTCCGTGAAATTATGCCTAAAGACGTTTTTCACAATGAATTGTGCTATAATTTTTGACGAAGTTAGTCAAATGATGTGAAATGCAGGTGAATGAATATGATTACCGTATCGTTATCTTATCCATTGAGTGATGAGCTATTGCAGCAATGGGGACGTCCACAAGTCACGGCGATCGGCCAGTTCGACGGCCTTCATCTGGGACATGCAAGCGTGATACGCAAGGCCGTCGCGCTCGCTCGTGAACAGAAAGTGCCAGTATCTGTCATGACATTTCACCCTCATCCGAAGGAAGTCATGAAAAAAGGTGATTATGAAGGTTATTTAACACCGCTTGCAGACAAGCAGACCATTTTGGCCGATATGGGTGTGGATGTACTTTATATTTTAAGTTTTAACGAACAATTTTCCAAGGTCAGCCCAGAGGATTTTATAACTGATGTGTTGCTTCCATTACAAATTCGAACGGCTATAGTAGGTTTTGATTTTAGGTTTGGCCACCGGGGAGCCGGGCACGAAGATACGCTTCGGAAGCTGGGAGGAGACCTGATGTCTGTCTACACTGTACCACCATTCGAACTGGATGGGGATAAGGTAAGCAGCTCAGGCATTCGCCGTGCCTTACAGACGGGGGATTTGGCACATGCTTCGCGCTGGTTGGGACGCCCTTATCGTATCCAGGGTACTGTGATGGATGGTGAAAAGCGCGGACGCACAATCGGTTTTCCGACAGCTAATCTTAAGCTGGATGATTCTTATGTTATTCCGGTTAAGGGTGTATACGCTGTACGGGCGCTCGTAGGTGATCATTGGATAAATGGTGTAATGAATGTAGGGGTTAAGCCTACTTTTCATGAAGGTGTGCTGAATCCGTCGTTTGAGGTACATCTTTTTGATTTTAATCAACAAATTTATGGGGAGCCTGTGCTCGTTGAACTTCATCATTACATCCGCCCTGAACGCAAATTCTCTTCGGTGGATGAGTTGGTCAGTCAAATTGGTAATGACGCACAAACGGCTAAAAAGCTGTTGGGCTAATTTATTTACATAAGACAGGCGCTGTGGTATACTGACTTATGTTGTGTAAACAACGATGAACCTTAGCTTGGTTGTTCGCTTTCACCGGCGGTTACGAGGCTAATGGCGATTATAATGAAGGAGGTGAACAGGATGGCATTGACTCAAGAGCGTAAACAGCAATTGATCGAGGAGTACAAAACTCATGAATCCGATACAGGATCACCTGAGGTACAAATCGCTATCCTTACTGAAAACATCGTCAACTTGCAAAGTCACTTTCGTTCGCACAAGAAAGACCATCACTCCCGCCGCGGGTTGTTGAAAATGGTCGGTCAGCGTCGTAAACTTTTGGCTTACCTGAAGAAGACTGATGTTAAACGTTACAGTGCGTTGATCGAGCGTCTCGGACTGCGTCGTTAATTTTCAGACATGTAATGAGAAAAGAAGCCTGGTTGTTCACCGCTTGTCCCTGCTAAGGCGACGGCGGACAGCAGCCGGGTTCTTTTTTGAAATGAGGAATCTTTTTTTGAATTACATTTCCTAATTTGTCTGTTGGGCTTCTTATGAATAAGACCTGCGCAGGAAATACTGGATATGTATAGAACTTTTACAATGAAATGAAATGGAGGGATACCATGGAGCAACGCGTAGAAATGCAACTCGGCGGAAGAAAGCTGGTGCTTGAAACAGGACGTCTTGCAAAACAAGCCAATGCGGCAGTTAAAGTAAGTTACGGAGAAACAGTTGTGCTATGTACTGTGACCGCTTCCCGTGAACCAAAAGATTTGGACTTTTTTCCGCTGACCGTGAACTATGAGGAAAGATTGTATGCTGTAGGGAAAATTCCTGGCGGATTTATTAAGCGTGAAGGACGCCCGAGTCAAAAGGCGATTTTATCCAGTCGCTTGACAGACCGTCCAATTCGCCCATTGTTCCCTGAAGGTTTCCGAAATGATGTACAGGTGTTGAACCTAGTTATGAGTGTTGATCAGGATTGCGAACCTGAAATTGCAGCCATGATTGGAACCTCGGCAGCACTCAGTATTTCGGATGTACCTTTTAATGGACCAATTGGCGGTGTTGCTGTAGGTCGTGTAGACGGACAATTTGTAATTAATCCAGATATTGCACAGCAGAGCGCAAGCGATCTGTACCTCGTTGTAGCCGGAACGAAAGATGCCATTATGATGGTAGAAGCAGAAGGCGATGAAATTCCAGAGGAAGTTATGCTCGAAGCTATTATGTTCGGACATGATGAGATAAAGAACATTGTGGCAGTTATTGAACAATTGGTGCAAGTAGCAGGTAAAGAGAAAATGCAGGTTAAGCTGCATGCTGTGGATGAAAAAGTGAACAGTGAAGTACGTGCTTATGCAGCTGAGCGTTTGGTGAAAGCTGTTAAAATTGCAGAAAAACATGCCCGTCAAGAGGCAATTGATGCAGTTAATGAAGAGACCGTTGCTCATTTTGAAGCACAATACATAGAGACACCTGAGCTGTTAAGCGATGTGAGTGAAGTTCTCTATGATATCGTTAAGGAAGAAGTCCGACGTCTGATTACGCATGATAAAGTGCGTCCTGATGGTCGTAAGCTTGACGAAATTCGTCCGATTGAAAGTGATACTAGCATTTTGCCGCGTACGCACGGTTCAGGCTTATTTACACGTGGGCAAACACAGGCGCTTAGCGTTTGTACTCTTGGTGCATTAGGAGACGTACAAATTCTGGACGGTATCGATCTGGAAGAAACTAAACGCTTCATGCATCATTACAATTTCCCTCCATTCAGCGTAGGTGAGGCTCGTCCTTTGCGTGCGCCGGGTCGTCGTGAAATCGGACATGGTGCTCTGGGTGAGCGTGCACTTTCCAAAGTAATTCCTTCTGAAACTGAATTCCCGTACACGATCCGTCTAGTTTCCGAAGTGCTGGAATCGAATGGGTCTACCTCACAAGCTAGTATTTGTGCAAGCACACTGGCTATGATGGATGCAGGTGTACCGATTAAAGCTCCAGTTGCAGGTGTGGCTATGGGATTGATCAAGGACGGAGATCATGTTTCCGTATTGACCGATATCCAGGGCATGGAAGATCATCTGGGCGATATGGACTTTAAAGTTGCCGGTACAGCGGAAGGCGTAACTGCCATTCAAATGGATATTAAAATTGACGGCATTGACCGCAAAATTTTACAGGATGCGCTCAAGCAAGCTAGAGAAGGGCGTTTGTTCATTCTTAGCAAAATGATGGAAGCGATCCAGAAACCCCGTGAGCAGTTGTCTCCGTATGCTCCGAAAATTATGACAATGAACATTAACCCGGACAAAATCCGTGATGTTATTGGAGCTGGTGGTAAAATCATCAACAAGATCATCGAAGAAACCGGCGTGAAGATCGATATTGAACAAGATGGTCGTGTGTTCATCGCATCTACAAATCAAGAGATGAATGAGAAGGCGCGTTCCATTATTGAAGGTATCGTAAAAGAAGTCGTGGTCGGCGAGATTTACATCGGTACAGTCAAACGGATTGAAAAATTCGGCGCATTTGTTGAAATTTTACCGGGTAAAGATGGTCTGGTTCATATTTCTCAACTGTCTACTGAGCGTGTAGCCAAAGTTGAAGATGTCGTTGCTATTGGCGATACGATTACGGTGAAAGTAACTGAAATCGATCAGCAAGGTCGTGTCAATTTGTCGCGTAAGGCAGTATTGACGGCTGAAGCTCCTGCAAAGTCCTAAGTTATGCTTTGCGAGCCACAGTAACAGCAATCAATACGTATGTGCAGGATAAGGGATTTGAATAGCATTAATTAAGCTTTTGGAAAGAGGCAGAGCTACGTTTCTGGCTCTTTTTTCATACATATGCATATGCTGTGTCTAAACGAGCTTCTATAGTTTGCTACGTCATAGATCTTGTCCTCCTCGCATACAATGTGGACAAACGAGCGGGAGGATGAAGGTATGATGAGTAGGGTGAAACGTGCAGTGTGGGTGGTAGCCAGTTTAGCCATCACACTGGTAATTGGGCAGTTTAGCGGGGTTCGTGACTATGCTAGTCAATTACGTAATGGAGATGTTACAGGAGTTGAAGAGCCTGAAGCTGTACCCACGATGGCGGTAGCACCTTTACCTGATAATGCGCTTATGCAGCGATTAAAGACAGAAGCAGCGCGTCAGCGGAGGGAGCCAGTTGATGCCAAGGTCGACAGGGTGTGG
>NZ_JCAJRU010000276.1:0-5860 GCF_059447605.1 Paenibacillus sp. N119s
ATCCATTTCTTTTTTTCTGCCAATTTACAGCTGCCGCCATAAATTCATCACTTTTGTAACCATAGCCATAAATTCCGTGTTCTGCTCTGCGAATCAACGCATCAATGATAGGTTGGGCTGTTTTGAAATCCATATCCGCAATCCACATTGGGAAGCTATCTTCGGCGTTGAAGTTCTCTTTAAGATGTTTTTTTGACCATTTAATAGAATCGGTTCTTTTTCTGTCAATAATTTCATCAAAATTGTATGCTGTCATCATGATAGTCCTCTCTAACAAATAAATATACCAACCAAAATAGTATAGCATCTAAACTATTTTCGATCAATACTGCACCATTATGGCTGAATACCTTGTGTTCTATTCGTTTCGTGGAGAGAGCATCATTTCAGTATACCGCTGCATCACGTTGTAAAAAGCCTTGATTTCTTCGCTACTGAAACTTTCGTGTAACGTTTTGTCGGCCCACATGAGTTCTTTAATATCGTATAATTTGTGCGCTTTGCTCAATGCCTCTCCTTTTTCTGTAGCATAAAGATTTAAGTTTTTTGCATTACCGTTTTCTTTTTTTCGAAGGATGAATCCGCGTTGCTCCAGCTTTTTTAGAATCTGTGAAGTTGCTCCTTTTGTACGGTTCCACTCCAATGACAGCTTGGCAGCAGTGATCCCTGGATTCTCCTCAATCATCGTCAGGGTGTGCACTTCGACCATGTTGATTTCTTCGCCAGTACCGTAGTCCCGAATGGCTTTAATATAATCGCTGTACGTCATAACAAATTTATATATGATACTGGCCTTATTATCTAATTCATGATATTTGTCGTCTTGTTCATGAAGTTCCATCGTTTGCACCTTGTCTTTCATTAAGTATTTAATTGTATCGTACCACATGGTTCAAGCAGGTACATAATACATTGGAGAAACATTACCGTTACTTTCATAAACCTAGGTTCAGTATTTTCAACATACATATTCCATGGGGGAAAGCAGAATCGAGTTAATAAAACCGGCTGCAAAAAGCCTTTAAGCCCATTCTCTTCTTTCATGATTTTCCGAATTTCGGGAATACTCTGAGCAAAGTGAAAACAGGAGGAATCACGATGTGGATTATAGTCTGGAGCACGATTCTTTTGGCTTGTATCGGTACCTTGTTTCTAAGGATAGCAGGACGCAAATCCATTTCACAAATGACAATCCCACAGGTTATGATTTTATTGGCTATCGGTACTGTGCTTGGTTCTGAAGTAAGCGGGAAGGGGATGACGAATACGATTCTGGCACTCGGCACCTTCATTTTATTCCTTATCGTTGTTGAATGGATTACGCTGCGTTCGAACCGTATAGAGTCGATTTTAAAAGGAAAAAGTGTGTCCGTCATTCATGAAGGTAAACTAGAAATAGATAATTTACGCAGGCTTCGAGTGTCTGTCGACGACCTTGAAAAACGTCTGCGAATGGTCGGAATTTCGAATATTGAAGATGTGAAGCATGGTACTATTGAAAATAATGGCGAGTTTGGCTATGAGTTGTACCCCGAAGCAAAGCCAGTAACAAAAAAAGACATGGAGCTTATGTTGAAAGCTTATTTGCCTCAGCTAAAAAGAGACGTTTCATCAGGGGTGAAAAGAATTTCTTTAGAAGGAGACCAGACAGAACCCCATCGTGACGAAGTTCCTACTCACCTTCAATGATTTTAAAGTAGAAGAAAACGCCTCAACACTACATCTGAGCCTAAAAAAGATTATTTAAATATGGAAAAGAACCCGGCAATGATAAAGCTTAATCGGAACATTCCGGATAGAGTTTTTCCCTAAGTGCTGTCCGTTGCGCAACCAAAAATATATATTATAAATATAATTTGGTCTGGAAAATTATATGGAGCTGCGCAGCAGCTCTTTTTTGTTGGTTCAAAACGGAGTAAATCAAAGATCTTCTTCATTGCTGACGATCATTTGTAGATACTGGGGAAAACCGAGTCGGTGGCGGCATTGTGTAGTGGGATAGGATAAGGGCATCTACCATATTAAACAGCATTAATATAGGGCAATGTTATATCATTCTGCTTTAAAAAAATTATTTTCTTGTGAACCAAATCAATTCCTTGATGATCTAATTTATAGATAAACTTTAAAAGGAGAGGGGGAACTACTGCGTGGAACTAACAGAGAAAGCAGAGCTTGCGACACCAGGGGACAAGGAAGCTTTCATGAATGCTATACGAGCTGTCCAACAAAGCCTATATGTAATAGCAAGATCGATCGTTAAAAACGAAGAAGATTGTGCGGACGCTATACAGGAGACCATTGTCAAAGCTTTTTCAGATGTACATAGACTGAAAGAGCCTGCTTATTTTAAAACATGGATCATTCGGATTTTGATCAACGAGTGTAATCGGATTATTAAGAAAAAGAAGAGAGTATCCCCTATCCCTTATGATTTAAGAAAGACGTCATATAAGGGTGAGTATGAACAAATCGAGCTGTTTGAGGTAATTGATGGACTGGATGAACAAAGTCCAAAGTACAAGACTTGGTCATCCCTAATACAGTAGAGATCGCAGTGGATAACACCCTTTCATCACTTTTTGATCAAAATATGAAAAAGAGATCCCCCCACAAAAGATGGAGATGGGGAGCAGTAGCCGTTGCTTTTTTTCGTTCTGGGTGCAGTTTCTATCCTCACCTTTCCGACATTTGCCGAAGTACTCAGGTCATTGTTTGCCAAGGATAATCCGGATATCGGACTGATGCGTGCACAGGAATTGGGATTGGTGATTAATCCTCATATTAAGGTGAAGGACAAAGGTTACACGCTGGTGATTAATGAGGCTGTTGCTGATCCTACCCGAGTGACCCTTGCACTTCAACTTTTTGATGAAAATGGGAAGCATGATCGCGACAAGCTCGGTCTTGGCGATGTGAATACGATTACGATCAAAGATGATAAAGGAAACGTAGTGGGTAGCATGTACGATATGGGGTACACGAGTGATTTTTATTATATGGTTGATTTCTTTAGTGAACCGCTAAAAACAGACAAGATTACGATAGAAGGGAGTATTGGAACGCTTGGACAAAGTAACGAAACCTTAATAAAAGGAAATTGGAACTTTAGCTTTGATATTGATATGAAAGAGGCAAACAAGCAGAACAATATAGAGGAGTTGGCAGGTAGTTACACCACGCCACACGGAATGACGGTTACATTAAAAAGACTAACGAGAATGGTGCAAGGAGTACGTTCGAACTAGAAACCGAACTTGATGGCGCGGCAATGGCAAGATCCCCCGGTGATTTATGGGAAAAGCAGATGCTGAGCTTTCATTTCGAAACTACAGGTGGAGAAGAGATTCACTCGGTGAATCCAAGAAAATGGAACTACATGGACAGCTTAATGACATCTGATCATAAAGTTGTTGGAAATGGAAAAATGCGTTGGAGTTATACCTTCAAGTACCTGCCTGAGGATAAACCATACCGCTTTGTCCTGGATGCATACTCGGTTGCAGAAATGGACGGAAGCAAGATTTCATTTAGACCATCTGAGTTGACCGAACCCCAAACTTTTAAAATAATGAATGATAGCCTGGAGTTGGTTAGGGCTTCACTTGAGAAATCGCAAGTCAACAAAGGCGCACATGAAACTGTCATCTCATTCTACGGGAAAATGGATAATGAAATAAAGTATGAGGAGTGGAAAGCATATGATCCAACAGGTAAGCAGTATAACGTACTTGCTGTGGGGGGATCAACGATTGAAAAAACTCTGACTGATCATTGGAGAGAGGGATATATCAGCATGGGGGGATCGTAGGGCAAAGCAGCCTTATGAATTCCGGATTATGAAGCTAGATCAGATTCCGGAGGAGCTTACCCTGGTTAGAGAAGTGGTGGATAAACGATACAAAGACCCTAACTGGTCAGTGTTGCTCAAATAGCAGAAAAAACGAACTTCTCCTATCAGGGAAGAAGTTCGTTTTTCATTTTAGAATTATATGGTTTTGATATTAGCAAAGCTATTTACTCAATCGTGATGCGTTCGGCACAGAAACGATTCGATTTTATAATGTATCCTAGCATGGAAAATATGTTCAGTACTTTTGCTGTGTCAATATTCACTTCATTATTAAAGAGAAATTCGTCAAAAATAGCAAGTCTCCTGTTACATGGAGATTTGTTATTTTGTGTTTTGAGATAATAAATTTCGCAAAAGCAATAGTACTTAAGTTATAAATTTTCTAAAAAAATAAACCTTTTATGAGAAATCAAAACGTTTTTATTAACAAAAAAATAAAGTTTATAACGTAAAATGAGAGAAAATTTAAATTAAATTAAAATTTCGGGAGAAAATTCAAAGAAAATATCGCTTGATAATTGGTCCAAAAGTACTAAGAAAACTACTTTCTATTTAAAAAGTGAAAAGTTATTAGTTTTGAAATATTTTAGCTTGAGTAAATAAATACCATGATTTAGGGGGTTAAATAGTATTGGTGAAAAAAGCTGAAATTTGTCGGATGGTGTCAGAAGCGGTTTGTTATATCTGTGTTAATAATATGTAATGTAAAATTTGTTTTGGTACAAGGGTTTTGGACTTTCGTACAAGCCTACATCATTTTTATTTTAACGATTGTAAAATCAAAAATTTTGTTCTTAATCACGTTAACTTGTCATGCTTAGTAGTCAATTTAATAAAAAAGTGAAATTCTTGCATTTAAAGTTATAAGAATAATGGAATAATATAGGTTATTTATTCATTTTATGAAACCTATCAATTTGGAACTTATGTCCCATGTTAATCGGTTTTAAAGTTTGTATATTTAAAATAGCTAGAAAGTATTGGGAGATAAAAAGGGAAATAAGGATTTATTGTGAAATTTTAGGCAGCAAGAGGGCGCGGAAAATTTTTGTGGCGACTCAAATCGTGTCTTGGTTTTTGCAAACCATGATCCATCTGACTGGAAATCCAGTTATTTTATTTCATTGGACATGAAAGTTCTGCCTAAAATGGCTTCATAAGTACATATGCTGTTTCTTTTATAGACACTGTATGGAAGCACTGGCTGTATCCAAAAATCATAGCAGTTGTAAAGACAAGACTGCAAGATTACCTGTCCATAGCGTCATATCCGGTAAATCCGTCCCACATTTCCCGTATTCCAAAGACAATTTCATTTTTATTAACCTTTCACCGAAGAGCTTCGTTTGATACAGAGAACACTGGAAGAAGTACTGTATTCTTCCGTGTCAAAATTAAGATGTCATAAGCGCAGCCGTGAGTATTTTCCGCCTTTTTCAGCCTAGAATTACGCTCTTAACCACGCTGCAGCAGCTCATGCGTCTCATAGCATCAATACCCTCCAGCCAATCAGATAGCACACATCACGATACACTACGTTGTTAACATTGCAGGCACCATTCTACAAACCACCACCAAGATGCACTCACAGCATAATTCGAAAATGTTCCCATCTATGCACATATTCATACACTCAGAGTTAGAGTTTCTTCACGATGTCCGCCCAACTAAAAATAGCTTGTACTACGAAAGTGTGAGCGATGAAAAAAAGAGGTGCTTGTCTCGATCAAAATCAGCTCTTCGAAGCTTCAAGGGCTGAAGAGATACCAGCAGTATGTGCTCAGATCTCAATGGTATATCAGAAGTGGTCGCTTTTGCCGACCACCATTGGCAATTCAATGCCGGAGAAAGGGATCTCGCAGGATCATTCTTTGCCAAGGGATGGTCATCTAAGCAGAGTTACTTTTACCCATATCTATTTAGTGAGGAGAGATACGTATGACTCAGCACGATGTTCAATTGTTTGCATTAAGCCAGCCACAGCAACGTATTTGGTACACGGAGCTT
>NZ_JCAJRU010000277.1:0-5845 GCF_059447605.1 Paenibacillus sp. N119s
ATCATAGAATCCGGGGAAGGTGTCCTTTGTATCCTGACGCTGTTGGAATAGCAAGCGGCGGCCTGTCGAAGTGTCTCGTGCCAGCCAGCAGTGAAAGGTATGGTGCCAGTAACCCTCGGCATGTGCTTCTTGTCGGGAGGCCGTACCCAGGGGGTTGTCCTCATCGTCATAGATATCCAGAAGCTCGCTAGTCATCGTGGTTCCTCCTTATCATAAGCGGAAAATCAAAGTCTACCTTACAGTATAACGTGTTTTCCGCTCCGACGATATGATGGTCGATGTGGAATGTGGAGTAGCTTTTGGGGTATGCTGGGAACATGGGGATTTGCGCCATAACATAGGTTTATGATGGAAAGGAGCGATTTTACATGGAATGTATTGTACATTTCCGAGTTATGCATCCAGAGGAGCCCAAAGAACTGCGCGGGTTGATTATGCTGGAAAGTGGAGGCAAGCCGGGGATCGATCAAATAACAGATATGTTCAAAAATATGGGCTATGATGTGCGTCCAGACAATCCGGAGGAATTGATTTTTAAACCAGTCGATGCCAGAGCCAACTATACATATATCCGGGTTATTGAGCTGGATACGGGTGAGGAAGTTTACCATGAAGACAGGGATTTGCGCGCGATTTTGGAAAATTTGCTGAATAAACATTAATTAAAGATCAGGAGAGCTGACCGCTGGAATGGGATCAAGCGATCCTGTCGCCATTCTTAGGAACGGAGAACCAATGATGAGATTGTATATTATCCGACATGCAGACCCCGATTACCCTAACAATACCATCACGCCAGAGGGACATTTGGAGGCCCAGGCACTGGCCAAACGGCTGTCTAGTCACGGTCTGGACCGCATTTACGTCTCACCTATGGGGCGGGCATTGGATACGATGCGCTACACCGCCGACTCTCTCGGTATGACTTATGAAGTGGAAGACTGGACGCAGGAGCTGGCCCTAAAGCTGGAGGAAACTCCATACGGCCGTCTTTCCCATTGGGATTTGCCTGGTGAAGTGATTCGGTCTGAGCTGCCTCTGCCGACTCATGACTCTTGGAAGCAAATATCCTATTACCAAGGGACGCAAAGTCCCGAAATCTTCGAGCGGCTGAAGGTTCATTCTGATGAATTTTTGAAGCGGCAAGGCTTTGAAAGGGTGGAGGGCAGGTACCGAATTTTGAAGCACACGGAAGACAGAGTAGCCGTATTTTGTCATGGCGGCTTCGGGCTAACCTGGCTTGCACATCTGCTGGAACTACCGTTGGCTTTGGTCTGGTCCGGTTTTTGGATGCCGCCTAGCTCCGTAACTACCATCTTGTTTGATGAACGCTCCAAGGAATGGGCAGTTCCCCGTTGCATTGGCTTCGGTGATGTCTCCCATCTGTACGCAGAAGGTTTGCCTGTCAGACCGCGGGGAATTATCACTAACTTCAACTAATATTGTTTGAGCCATGCTAAAAACGGCTTAAGACGATACACCGTCTTAAGCCGTTTGTTGTCTTCATAGGAGTGCGGGTTGTGTCAGCGTGCTTCAACGAATCCCTCTAGCTTGGAAGTGCAATGTGCGCATCGAGTAGCAGCTATAGGGATTTCGGACAGGCAATGCGGGCACTCCTTGATCGTTTTTTCCTGAGGAGGCTTTTCCTGCTCTTTGCGCTTCAGCATGTTAATCCCTTTGACCAGCATGAACACACAGAAGGCCACGATGAGGAAGTCCAGCAGGACATTGATAAACTGACCATAGGCAAGGACTGCAATTCCTGCTTCCTTGGCTTGTGCCAGAGTCTTGCGTGTACCGTCAGCATTTAGAGGATCAGCGGCTTGTAAAGCTACATATAGGTCTGGAAAATTCATACCGCCCAGGAGTTTACCAATCGGAGGCATAATAATATCGTTTACTACAGAAGTGACAATCTTGCCAAACGCTCCACCAATGATAACACCGACCGCGAGGTCAATCACGTTACCCCGTACAGCGAATTCTTTAAATTCTTTAATAAAACCTTTTCCGTTCATATGAGTGCTCACCTTCTTTGCATAAAATCATTTATCTATAATACATGCTCTATCAATTGAGGGCAATTCCAAATTGATATATTGCACTTTGTCACAAAATCACATGTTCATTTGTCTTCTGTATGTAAACCAATAATGGAGGCGATGTATCGTGAGTTTAAGATTTAACCACAGAGCAGTGAGTCCTAGTACATTCAAAGCAATGATGGAGATGGAAAAGTATATTTCCGGTCGTTTTACAGACAAAGTATTGTACGAACTGCTGAAAATTAGAGTATCGCAAATCAATGGCTGTTCCTATTGCCTCGATATGCATGCAAAGGATTTGCTAAAACTAGGGGATTATGCTGACCATATTTTGCAGCTTGCTTTATGGCGGGAGGTTCCTTTGTTCACGGAAAAAGAACGTGCTATGCTCGAATTAGCTGAAGCGGTCACTCATATCTCAGTGCAAGGGGTACCTGCAGACTTGTATAATCGTGTCAGAGAACATTTTACAGAGGAAGAGTACTTAGATTTGATCACTGCCATTAATGTGATCAACAGCTGGAACCGAATTGCCATCGCGACCGGGATGTATCCAGGCAGTCTTTAATGAACAGGGGGCTACGCTTTGACTGGCAAAGAACAAGGGATTGAACAAGAATCGATGGAATTGGTGGATGTAAGTCTGGAGGAGCTGTATCAAAAATATCGCAAATATTCTTTTGCCATTGCTTATCGCATGCTTGGAACGGTTACGGATGCCGAGGATGTGGTTCAAGACTGTTTTGTCGAGTTGGAGAATAAGCCCCTAAGTGATATACAGAATCCTAAAGCTTATGTAGCCAAAATGACGATGAATCGGTGTCTGAATCTACTGAATTCTGCGCGTAAGCAAAGAGAGACGTATGTAGGACAGTGGCTACCGGAGCCGCTAGGTGAGAGTGCAGACCTCCCTGCTGATTGGTTAGAACGTAAAGATATGATATCTTACGCATTTCTGGTTCTATTGGAGCAGCTAAAACCGATAGAGCGGGCTGTTTTTGTGCTGAGAGAAGCTTTTCAATATGACTATAAAGAAATTGCAGAATTACTGGGAAAGACCGAGAGCAATTGTCGTCAGTTGTTCAGTCGTTCCCGTCGTATTCTATCTTCCGGAGAAGCTGCTTCCGAAGCTCCAAGCCGTCCTCACATAAATAACTCTTCGCGGGTAAAACTGCTGGAACGGTTTACAGCCGCCTTTCTCGCTTACGATGTCACTGCTATGCTGGAGCTACTGGCTGAACAGCCTGTATTTGTATCAGATGGTGGAGGTAAGGTGCATACCGTGATGAGGCCGATGGTTGTACGCAAAGGCGTTCTCGCCTTGTTGACCTCTCGTCGGGTATTAACTGTTTTACGAGAACGAGATGTGGTCCACACCGTCATCAATGGTGAGGTTCAGCTGGCATTTCTGAAAGACGGCGAAGTGAAAGAAACTTTATGTTTCAGGCTGGCACCTGACGGGGAGCATATTCAACATTTTTATTTGATGGTCAATCCAGATAAGCTGGGATACGTTCATATATGACAAGACCAACGAAAAAAACCTTGAGTCCTTGCTGAGGATCAAGGTTTTTTGCTATTTTCATAACTGCCGGGCTTGATGAAGAGCCAAATCTCCTACCCAGGGAAGCTTAAGCCATTTTCCTTGTCCCGCACGAATTAACAGGATAATCCACAAAGCAAGGCTAACCAGTGTTAGCAGGGAAGCAAGGAAAGGACCGAGTAGCGGAATGAATCCGACCAGCACATGTCCGATCATGAGGGCTGCAAAAAAAAGTATGGATTGCAGTGCGTGAAATAATACAAATCGGCTTTTCTTCTCCAGCATGACAAAGGCCAGCGCGCCAATAAATGAGAACAAATAGCACAGGACAGCTGCTATATTTTCATCCAATCCTGTGGAAGACTTATAGACTGACATGTCAGGCATATCCTCCTTTATAAATGATTCAAAGCTAAGTCTCCGTACTATACAAGCTATGAGGACAGGATTGAAGGATATGCCCGATCTCGGTAAAAAAGTTGGTTCTACACTAACTCATTGAACCACTTCCACCTTACAAATTGCCTGATAGTCTTTCCCGAGAATCCGTTTCGGCTCCCGCCAAACGTTTTAGAAACGTCTTTCGCCAGCTTACGGACAATTCTTCCACTTCGAGGATTTGTTTAATACCCTCGATATGATCCTTCTCTTGATGCATAATTCGATTGGCAAATGAAACCGTAACTGCTTTCGGATGACGATGAAGGAGGGATAGTTCGTCAGCTTTAGAGGCAACGCCCTCTTCCAGAACGCGGAAGTAGAATCCCGTGTAGCCTGTTTGCTGTACCTTCAAGGGCATGTCCGGTACGCCGTACTTGATGGACAACTTGTAGCAAGGCTGTCTCGGCTGGCTAACTTGAACGATTGCTTTGCCAAGCTTAAAAACGTCTCCAATACAAACGTCGGATTCCAGCAAACCCTTTATCGTTAAATTTTCCCCGAACGCGCCGTAATCGAGCGGTCTCTGCAATTCATTTTCCCAGAACGAGTAGTGTTCATAGGGATAGACGCATACTGCTTTCTCTTTACCCCCGTGATGAACTAGATCGCCCTGCCCATCCCCTTCGAAGTTTAGATAGGATAAATACAGATGTTCACCTGTGGCTGACTTGAATATCCCGGTAGAAACGTCCTTCTGATTAAAACGAATCTGCTTGGGCATGCCGACATTAAGTGAAAGGATTTTAATAGATGCCATTCGGATCACCCCTACTCTTTTTACATGTCAGTAATTCCTCTTTTGACTCTGTTCGTTCCCGTTTCCATTTTACACCCTACACTCCTCCATGCGCCATGTGCGAGTTTTCGATTAGTCTCCATTAAAGTGATAGAGTCCCTTTTGGGCAACTCATCGTACTGCGAGCGATGTTCCCTTTCGATCATACCCGATCTCGACAGATAACTCGGACAACACATCATCCAGCAGCAGGATAGGATACTCCTCAAATTAGAGAATGTGTATAAAAATACGAAAAAGGCTGAACGAAAAGGATTCGTTCAGCCTTTTAAACGGTTATGCACATGTTTTGCACATGTTGTACATACTTTATCCACCGCATATAAATATTTATCCACAAAAATAACATGGTTTATACACAAACTGTGCACAATCTGTAGACAATATTACGATTATTCATACTTTGTACACAGTTTGTCCACAGATTATCAACATATTGAGAGTAAGTGTGGATATACTACCTCAATTATCGGTCACCGCGTTGTAAATGGCGGCGTGGATGTGTGATTTTACCCATTTTATTCTCGTCATCCTCTTTGGGGATAAGTCGTTCATCGGTACGTCCTTCGTGATGGTTATCAAAGGCGTATTCGGTCATTTTCCACTCGGAAGTACCCAAAACAACATCAGCGGGGAAGTGCTGGCCTCTGTGCAAATGTTGCTCATGTCCATCCTCATCCACATAAATACCATCCACTTCTACCTTTTCACCCGTAAGTGGGAGTAAATCCTTTCCTTTGTGTTCCATTGGTATCCCCTCCGTCTGGCTTATTCCTCGTTAATTTGTCCGGACAGAGGTTCTTTTATCCACAAGCTGCTGCAAAATGTCTTCGGCAATCTGGTCTGCGGGATGAGGTTTGCGAAGTGACTCAATCGCCTGCTTCATTTCCTCGGCAAGAGAGGGCGAGGAGATCAGATCCAGACAATGCTGAATCAGTTCCTCCGTGGTGCGAGCAATGCGGGCAGCTCCTTTTTGCTGCAGATACAGAGCATTATTTAGTTCCTGACCAGGTACGGGTT
>NZ_JCAJRU010000278.1:0-5794 GCF_059447605.1 Paenibacillus sp. N119s
TACATTATTCGTCCTGACATTGAACAAGAAGCTGTTCAAGCGACAGTCGACAAATTCCAAGGTATCATCTCTAACGGCGGTGGCGAAATTACGAATCACGATGTAACTAAACGCCGTCTTGCGTATGAGATCAAGAAATTCCGTGATGGTTCTTTCGTTCTGGTAAACTTCACAGCAGAACCTGCTGTTGTTGCTGAGCTTGAGCGTATCATGAAAATTTCTGACGAAGTAATTCGTTATCTCATTACGAACGACGTAGCTTAATTATTGTACGTGATTATGTAATGAACAACGCTCAAAGGAGGGGATTGGATTGTTGAACCGTGTCATTCTGATCGGTCGTTTGACCAAAGATCCGGAGCTGCGCTATACACCGTCTGGTGTAGCAGTAACCCAGTTCACCCTGGCTGTAGACCGTCCGTTTACAAGTCAAGGCGGCGAACGGGAAGCGGATTTCTTGCCGATCGTAACCTGGCGTCAGCTTGCTGAAACATGCGCTAACTATCTTCGCAAAGGTCGTTTGACGGCTGTTGAAGGCCGTGTACAGGTGCGTAATTATGAGAACAATGAAGGTAAACGTGTATACGTGACTGAAATTGTTGCTGATAATGTACGTTTCCTGGAATCTAACCGCGATAGCGGCAACGGTGGCGGCAATAGTGGTGGAGGTATGCGTGAGGAGTCTCCTTTCGGAGGCGGTAACAGCAATAGTGGACGCGGGAATAATAACTCGCGAAACAATCAGGATCCTTTTTCCGATGACGGAAAACCGATCGATATTTCGGATGATGATCTACCATTTTAATTGGGAAAGGACTGACAAAGAATGGGCTTCAGACAAAGAGAAGGCGGAGACGATAACAAAAGACCAGCTCGTCGTGGTGGTCGCAACAAACGTCGTAAAGTATGTTTCTTCACTGTGAACAAAATTACTCACATTGACTATAAAGATACAGACCTGCTTAAAAAATTCATCAGCGAACGCGGAAAAATTCTTCCTCGTCGTGTGACTGGAACAAGCGCGAAATATCAACGTATGTTGACAATCGCTATTAAACGTTCCCGTCAAATCGCATTGCTTCCTTACACTACTGAATAGTAGTGAGTGGAAAGAAAAGATGTCTCCAATCCTGGAGGCATCTTTTTTATGATTTTATATATTGACAACAAGTACCATCTATTGTAACTTACTAATAATACAATCCATGTATACCCATTAAGTATACTTCACCATTTAGTGGCATAGAAATTCCTAGCTCCCCGACTCGCCAGAGTAAACATTTCTGCATGCAGAAATGTTATTTTATATCACATGAAATCCGGTTTTATGTCATTTCCCACAAGAAAAATTCATAAAGTTTACATATATAGATATTTTGCATTTTTACATTACACAAAAAAAGATATTGACGTGATATTATTTTACACTTAAGATAAATCTTAATAAAAATGCAATGGTTGTCGGTGCACAAAATTTGACCAGGGGTCTAAAACATGTGTTTACGCTATCATTCGAAACAGTAAGGAGGATGTGTCCACTTCATTTTCAAACCTCAAGCTTTAACGAATTACCGCAGGAATGAGACAGGCTGTTAAATAAAGAACCGACTAAGGGGGAGTAACAGAATGGTGCAAACGAAGAGATGGGTTTCTTTGCTTATGGTGCTTACGATCGTTGGTGTTCTGTTTGCAGGATGTAGTGGAGGTGCTAATGAGGCACAGCCGCAGCAAAGCAAAGCGGATAATAAAACAGAGGGAAATGAAGGCAGCGCACCAGTTACAGAGGGGGTTATTAAAGCGACGGATATGTCGCAAAATCCTCCAGGAGCAACAAATCGGAAAGATAACATTGTAGTAGGTATGACATCACCTAAAGGGGTATTTAACCCGCTTTTCTGGCAAACAACTTATGATTTATATGTGGTCAGAACAGTATTTGATTCCTTTTTACAGGTGAAGGCAGATGGTACATATGAAAATAGTTTGGCTGAGAAGGTTGATGTATCGCCGGATGGTCTAAAGTACACGTTCCATTTAAAACCAGGTGTGAAGTATAGTGACGGCACCCCAGTAACCGTAAAGGATTATGCTTTTGTTCTCAAAGTGCTGCATGATCCGAACTATGATGGGGAAACCGATGTATTATCTTTTAAGATTAAAGGCGGTAAGGAATATCACGATGGCAAAGCGAATGATATCTCGGGGATCAAAGTCATTGATGATAACACAGTAGAGGTCACTGTTACAGAAGCAACAGCGTATACAAAGGATTTTCTGGGTGAGCAATACTTCATGCCAGAAGCTTATTACGGAAAAGGATACAAAAAAGGCAGCTTGGACAGCATCAAGGCGCTGAATAATAAACCAATCGGCTCCGGGCAATATGTGCTGAAAAGCTTCTCCCCAGGTCAGCAAGTCGTTCTTGAAGCGAATCCAAACTACTTCAAGGGCGCACCAAAGGTGAAATCAGTTATTTTTAAAACAACAACAGAAGAAACGAACCTATCTATGCTGCAAACAGGCGAGACGGATATGGATAACATCACAGTTACGGAAGACAATGTAGAGGAATTAAAGGCACAGGGCTTTTTGAACGTGAATATTATGCCAACGAACGGCTATGGATATATTGCGTTTAACCACAAGGAAAAGAAATTTCAGGACCCTAGAGTACGTCAGGCTTTAACTATTGGCTTAAACCGTAAGGAGATTGTGCAGGGTGTGTATGGTCCATATGCGAATGTTATTAACATTCCACAATCTACAGAATCGTGGTCTTATACGGATGAAGGCATCAACAAATATGAATTTGATACCGCGAAGGCGAAGGCCTTGCTGGATGAGGCAGGCTGGAAGGTTGGTGCTGACGGAATTCGTGAAAAGGATGGAGAAAAGCTGACCATTAACTTCTCTGCGACTGCCGATAATCCGGTAGTAGAGGCATTGCTGCCGATCATGTCCAATAACTACAAGGAGCTGGGCATCAAGCTGAGTTCTGAAACTTTAGATTTCAATGCCATCATGGATAAAAAGAATACAGGCAAATTTGATATGTTCTTTGCAGCTTGGGGCTTAACTCCAGACCCTGATACAACGACTTTTATTACGAATGGTGCACAAAATGACATCGGCTACTCCAATAAAAAGGTCGATGAGTTAACGCTTGCTGGTAAGCATGAACTGGATCAAGAGAAACGCAAACTGATTTACAAACAGCTCTATCAAGAGCTGAACAAAGATTTGCCGACGATCTTTTTATACCAACGCAGAGATATGTGGCCAGTTAATGGACGTATATCTGGGTTAGAAATCACGCCATACAAAGATTTTGAGTTCACTCTGCATAACGCTCAAATCGCTCAATAAGGGTTGCCAATCGTATGCTCAGCTCTCACGAGCTGGGCATATCACTTTATTCGTCTGGAGGAATGAATATGAAGCAGTACATTATTCGAAGACTGCTGCAACTCATCCCCACACTTATTGGCATATCCATTATCGTTTTTGCGATTTCAGCCATGGTGCCGGGTGATTATATTACAGCCAAGCAGAACCCGAATATGACCGCCGAGAAGGCGCAGCAGCTACGACATATCTACGGGCTGGATAAGCCGGAATACCAGCGTTATTTTATATGGGCCGGTAATATGTTAAAGGGAAATATGGGGGATTCATTACAGCATAAGCAGCCGGTAACGAAGGTCATCAGCAATTATGTATGGAACTCTTTTATTATCGCTTTCTTTAGTCTTATTTTTAGCTGGCTCATTGCCATTGTTGCAGGGGTATTTTCAGCTAAGTTCCAATATTCCTTATTCGATAAGTTTGTTACGTTATTTATTTTCTTATGTATGTCGCTGCCTTCATTTTTTATTGGTCTATTGGTCATCAAAATATTTGCTCTTGAATGGGGAATTCTTCCCGTCGGTGGCATGACCACAGCAGGGGAGGAAGCAGGCTCGTGGGCTTACATGGTCGATGTGCTCAAACATATGTTCTTGCCGACTCTCGTACTTACGATGCTGAGTACAGGAAGCCTGACTCGTTATTTCCGTACAGGCATGTTGGAGGTCATCCGTCAGGATTATATCCGTACCGCACGCGCCAAGGGCTTGAAGGAGCGGACGGTTATTTTCAAGCATGCACTGCGCAATGCTCTGATTCCAGCAATCACACTGCTCGGATTTGAGCTTCCAGCCTTATTTGGTGGGGCAATGATTCTGGAAAAGGTATTTGTATGGCCGGGTGTGGGGCAGGTTTATCTAGAGTCTATTAGTATGCGGGATTATCCGTTTATGCTGGGCTTCACGATTTTTCTGGCCATTCTCACGCTCCTCGGTAATTTACTTTCTGATGTATTGTATGGCATGGCCGATCCAAGAATTCGCTTGAAATAGGAGGGATACTATTGTCCGCAGAAACAGTCACGATTGAAACGAATCAAAAGGCGGCGATCCGTCCTGAAGCGTCTCCATGGAGAATCGCCGTTCGCCGTTTTAGCCAGAATCGTCTTGCTTTGGCAGGTCTCATTATATTAATTCTGATGGTCATCATTTGTGCATTTGGGCCCATAATTTCACCTTATCATTTAGATGATTACAAGCTATCTGACAAAAACTTATCCCCTAATGCGAAGTACTGGCTTGGTACGGATAAGTTTGGTAGAGATATTTTACTGCGTACGATGCTGGCTGGTCGTATTTCTTTGACAGTCGGGCTGGTCGCTACCTTTATTTCGGTCATGATCGGGGCAACATTGGGTGCACTGGCAGGGTTTTATCGAAAAGGCGTGGATACGGTCATTATGCGGATCGCAGATATTTTTATGGCGCTGCCTACATTGCCGTTGCTTATTATTTTAGGTGCTGTTCTGTCGGATTTGAAAGTTGATCCATCGAACCGTATCTATTTTCTGATGCTAATTATCGGAGTCCTGAGTTGGACGAGCTTGTCCCGTTTGGTCAGGGGGCAGATTCTTACGCTGCGTGAACAGGAGTTCATGCAGGCGACAGAAGCGCTGGGCTTGAGAGACCGCCGCAAAATATTCCGACATCTGCTGCCAAACACGATTCCTACTATTATTGTTACGGCTACGCTTGGAGTGGCAGGTGCGATTATTACAGAGTCTGCGCTCAGTTACTTGGGGATTGGCGTTGTACCGCCCACACCTTCGTGGGGGAATATGATATCAGCTGCGAATAACCTGATTGACTTCCGCAAACGGCCCTGGATATGGGTACCACCGGGAATGTGTATTCTGATTACCGTTGTAGCGATCAATCTGATTGGCGACGGTTTGCGTGACGCGCTGGACCCTAAAATGAAGAAGTAGGAGACGAACGTTTATGGAAAATGCTTTGATTGAATTTCGTAACCTGAAAACCCACTTTCATACCTCTAACGGAACTGTCAAAGCGGTCAATGAGGTCAGTTTTAAAATTCGTGAGGGTGAAACGCTCTGTGTGGTAGGAGAATCCGGTTGTGGTAAGAGTGTAACTGCGATGACGATGATGCGGTTGATTGATTCTCCCCACACCTCAGACGGACAAATCTGGTTTGAGGGCAAAGACCTCTTGAAACTCAATAAAAGTCAAATGCAGCAAATTCGCGGCAATGACATTTCGATTATTTTTCAGGAACCGATGTCCTCACTGAATCCAGTGCTTACGATCGGGGAACAGATTACGGAGCCATTGCTGATGCATACATTAATGAGTAAAAAAGAAGCACGCGCCCGGGCAATTGAACTGATAAATTTGGTGGGCATTTCGCGATCGGAGGAAATATTCCATTC
>NZ_JCAJRU010000279.1:0-5756 GCF_059447605.1 Paenibacillus sp. N119s
TCCACGGGAAGGTAAATCCCCTCTTTTTCTGCTGTTTTACATATTTCGCCTAAAGATTCTCTGCACCATTTCCACATTTCTGTCTCATCAACATCCAAGTAGGCGATGCCTGTGGTCACCAACACTTTGTCACATTCCAGCAAAGATGCAGCTTCAATATGCCGGCAAAAAAACTCAACACTTCTCTTTCTATACTCCGGATCAGGATGACTGATGCTTACCGGGTAGACATACTGTTCAGGGGTAAAGCAGATCGTCTTTAACCCTCTTTCTTTTATTTTTGTATTTAATTTTTTTATATCCTGATACGTAAAATAGTCTAAATGGAGATGTGGACCTGAAGCCCACAATTCAATATTATGGAATCCAAGCTTTGCAACAGAATCTAAAAAATACTCCAAAGAATATCTTTTATAAAGATAGTTTGCAGCCGCAACTTGTGATATCTGTACCATAATAATTAGAAACCTCCTTTTTACACGACGCTATATTAAAACGCTTCCAAGTAAAGTAGCTAATATTACAGATAAAATAATATTAATCATTCCAGGTATCATAAAACTGTGGTTCAATACATATTTACCAATTTTAGTCGTACCCGCTGTATCAAAAGATATGGCCGCAAGGCACTGAGCAGATACTGGTAAAAAGAAGTTTGCATTTACAGCCATCCACGCTCCAATGATGATGTAGGTAGGCAAATCAAGTGCAATGGCAATAGGTATCATAATTAATGTTGTGACACCTTGACTCGTAGTTAAAGCAGCAACGATAAACATGATAACAGCAAGCATCCATGGATGGCTATTTACAATCGTAGCAACATGATCTTGAATAAAAGCGGTTTGTCCGTTAATAAAGGTACTGCTCATCCAGGCTAACCCAAAGGCACAAACCATAGCCAGCGCCCCTGCCCTGAATATGGGTCCGTTAAGAATCGTTTCAATCGCAGGACGGCATGCGATAATAATCATAGTAGCGCAGACTAGCATAATCATTTCAATAGTATGCGGCATTGATAGACTAGTAACCTCGCCATTCAGCACCCAGGATGGACGCAGCTGAGTAAACATCCCCATAATAACAATGGCTAAAACCCCCATCAAAAAGAGAACAACAGCGGCTTTCGCTCCTTTTGAAGTTTCTTTTTTCTCAGCCTTCTTTTCTGATTTTTCAATTAAACCTTCTGCCAATCTATGCAAATATTCCGAATCTTCAGATAATTCTTTCCCTTTACGCAACGTACACACCGCACTTGTAATGACACCTAAGAGTGTAGCAGGTATGGAAATGACCAAGATAGTTCCCAAACTTACTCCAAGGGGTGACATAAATCCAATCATAGCAGCAGTAGCTGCTGAAACCGGCGAGCAAGTTACTGCCTGTTGGGAAGCAATGATACTATTTGAAATGGGTCTTTCCGGCCTGATATCATTATCAATGGCAAGCTTATTGATAATAGGCAATAAACTATATACGACATGCCCGGTTCCTGATAAGAAGGTAAATAACCAGGATATGATTGGAGCTATGATTGTAATATTCTTAGGTGACTTACTAAGCATTTTCTCTGCAATCTGGACGAGTAAGTTAAGTCCGCCTGAAGACTGCAGCGCAGAGGCAGCCAATACAACCGCTAAAATGATCAGCATCACATCAATGGGGGGAGCCGCTGGTTGGACATGAAAGATAAATACAAAAATCGCTACGCCCACTCCACCGAGCAAGCCCATAAAAACATCGCCAACTCTAGCGCCGAAGAAAATGAGTAAAAAGATGATCAATAGCTCAAACCAAAACATAAGAATTCTCCCTTTTTTGGATTTTACGAACTTTACCGATCTTTCATTATCTACAAGGGCGTAGCCGCCCTTCATTGAATACGCTTACAAAATTCTTATCATGCCTATTCTTCCGAGTCTGAACAACGAATGGGTGTGCCGTGGCCAAAAGCTCCGTTTATCTGGCATATTTTAGCCGCAAAAACCGCTCCTTTTTCCATACTAGCTTTGATACTCCGAAGCATATCCTCATCTTCACTGTAGAAAATCTTGCCGGCTTTAGAGCTTCTAATCATCTCTACAATAAAAGCGGTTATATAAGAGTCCCCCGCTCCCATCGTATCCACGGCATCCGTCAATACGGCCGGCAGGTGCATCCAGTGATCTTTATAGAGAGCAAATGATCCATTTTCCCCCACAGTACCCATCACTATTTTTGAACCGAATTTCTGTGCTTTTAGCATTTCTCTTTTTCTTTCAGCTTCCGTTAAATGACTGCATGAAAGGAATGAAATGTCCGCATACCGGCATATTTGTTCCAAATATTCATCATTCCAGCGTACCGAGAAATCATAGGAGATAGGCACATTCGTTTTTTTTAATGTTGCGAGATCCTGCTCTATATAGCTATTTAGACTGGTATGAATTACGGAGAAATTTTTAATGTAGTTCAAGTCACTTTCCGTAAAATCCCATGCCTTTTCCTTTGCAATACCGCCTTTATTGGAGCCCAGAAATACACGATCACCGTCTTCCAATGTAACCCGTGCATACCCATTTTCCCCTTCAAAAATCCGGCAATGGTTATGTTCTATCTTTAAATCGTCTATAACCTCTTGAATATACTGAGCTATAGGATCATTACCAAACTTACCTAAATAAGATGCCTCCATCCCACACATTCTGGCATACGCACAAAAGTTCAAGGCATTTCCACCAGGGTACATCATACCCTGGTGGACATATTTATCTACTACATTGTCACCAATGCCAATAACCTTATATTGTTCCATAAGAATATCCCCTCTAAAGGTTGCTAAAAGATTAATATTCAACCTTCCACATATATCTACGAGTTGTAAGCGGATGCGCTCTTTCAACGGCCAAAGCTTGATTATAAACGGGGTAAACATTATTAAATAGGGAATGATTGAAGTAATCAACCACAGAGTTGTCAATGGTAGACAGTCCCAAATCCTTTGCGTCTAACACCTCTACCCTCTGGGTATAACGGTTAAGGAACTTTAACGCTCTTTCATCCAAAGCTCGGGTACTTCCTTCAGAGACCTGAATGACAAATGGTATTTCAGCATCAGTAATCTCAAATGGCCCATGGAAATATTCACCTGAATGTATGCTGGAAGAGTTAATCCATTGCATCTCCATAAAAATGCAGATGCTTTGCATATAGGCAGCCCCGTAGCCAGCTCCGCTTGCCATGGTGTAGATTACGGAATCATCTTTATGGTTTTTTGCAAAAGCCAGCGCACGCTTTTCCACGTGTTTGCACGCATTTTTAACAATTCGATCTATTTTTCCTACTCCGTCCAGGAATTTTTCATAATGCTCATATCCCTCGGTCTGATTTAAGACCTCTATCGCCGTCATTAGTGCTTTCATGGTTTTTTCGCGGGCAATATCTTTGCCATCCCCAAATGTGTACTTCACCACATAGTCTGCTTGTTCTGTAATAGGAGAATCTTCAACCCATGTTAATGCAATAACTGGAACTCCTGCTGTTTTACCTAATTCTGCGGCCTTCACAGTCTCTGGTGTATTCCCTTTATGTGATGCCACTACCAGTACTGAATTTTCTCCAAATGCTCTAGGTGTGTTATGCACAAACTCATTACTGGTATAAAGACCTACCTTAACTTCCTTTGCTTCTTTTTCAAGAAATGTTTTTGCAGGATAAAAAGCACCATAAGAGCCGCCGCAAGCTACATAATATACCTGCTTAATACCGCCAGCCTCTTGTTTATTTACTACAATTTCTTCAATAATTTTTTTGATTTCCATTATCATTTCCTCCTTGTATGATACATTTACTTGTTTTCCATTCCACACCGGTGTATGTATTGGAATGTTCTAAACAAACAATAACACAAAACAATACATGAAACAATAACACTTTACTATTTTTTCTAGAGTACTGCTTCAATTTCCCCGATTTTTAAAGGATAAACCCCTTATTGCAAGGGCTTACAAGCTATTCATAAATTGTATATGCTGTTATAATATAAACATACTGATATAAAACAATATAATACATTTATAAAAACTTGATTTGGAGGTTGAACTGCATGATTGATCATTCAGAATCTTCACCGTTATATAGACAGCTGCAAGAAAAAATTTTAGATTCCATCCACAACGGTACCCTAAAACCAGGAGACAAACTCCCTACAGAATTAGAATTAAGTGAAGCCAATAATGTGAGTCGTGTAACTGTCCGTGCGGCACTGGATTCCCTTACCTCTGAAGGTTATTTGGTACGGATTCCCGGAAAAGGAACATTTATTACAAAAGATAAAATCAAAAAAAATGTCGTAGAGACCATTGGATTTAGCGATACTTGTAAATTACAAAATAAAGTGCCTGGTGCCAAAGTAATAAAATGCGTGATTGAAGATGCTACAGCATCGGATCAGAAACATTTAGGTTTAATGCCAGGGGATAAAGTTATCAATATAGAAAGAATCAGGTATGCTGACAATGTGCCGGTATCTGTAGAGTATTCACGTTTCCCTTCTTCTTTTTCTTTTTTGTTACAAGAGGATTTAAATAATATATCTCTTTATGATATTTTAAAAAATAAACATAAGATTACATTTGGAATATCAAGAAAATATATAGTTATGGAATTTGCCTCTTTTGATGTAGCTACCTATTTAAATATTGAGGAAGGCTATCCTCTGCTGTGTATTAAAAGTACCGTTTGTAATCCAGACGGCCAAAAAATCCATCGTTCTAAACAGTTGATATTAGGGGATAGGTTCGAGTTGATTGTTTAAGATTATAAACAGAAAGGCCACCTGCATTTGCAGATGGCCCTCCCTGCTAAATTCCCTTAAAATACTTTCTTCCGGTCTCTTTCCCCCTTCAAAATTTCTACTGACTCACGAAAACGCAGCGAATGAATGATCTCACGTTCACGCAGAAACTTTAAACTATCCTGCAAATCCACATCATCTGTCAAATCAATCAGCCACTGGTATGTAGCTCGCGCCTTTTCCTCTGCCGCAATATCCTCATATAAATCCGCGATGGGATCGCCTTTGGCTTGAATATAGGTCGCGGTAAAAGGAGCCCCCGCCGCGTTTTCATAAAATAACGCACGATCATGTGCCGCATAATGTTCGCCCAGACCAGCCGCCTTTAATTGCTCCACACTCGCATCCTTCGTCAGCTTGTAAATCATCGTTGCAATCATCTCGAGGTGGGCAAATTCTTCCGTCCCGATGTCATTCAGTACACCGATCACTTTATCCGGGATGGTATACCGCTGATTCAGGTAACGCAAAGCTGCTGCGAGCTCTCCATCCGCTCCCCCGTACTGCTCCATAAGCAACTTGGCCATGTGAGGGTCGCATTTGCTGACACGTACAGGATATTGCAGCTTTTTCTCATATACCCACATTCATGTTCCTCCTTTATTAATGGTTGTACCTGCTTATACCTGCCACGGCCAAGGCGCTTGATTCCACTCCCAAGGATACTTGGAATAAGCGCGACCAAAATTTTGCAAAGGTCCATATAGGAGTTGGTATTCATTAGCAATGGCCGTTCTTTCCTGTGTCAGCTTGTTGAACTGCTCGATAGCCTGCAAATCATCCGGATGTGTATTCAGATACAAATTCAACTCGACCAACACAAAGTCCACCGCTTGGAGCTTCTCCAATAGCGCGTAAAATTGAGCATCACCCGGTTTGGTTTGAGGCGCATAGCCTTGAACCGGGATTCTGGGCTGACTAT
>NZ_JCAJRU010000280.1:0-5755 GCF_059447605.1 Paenibacillus sp. N119s
TGTATTAGGCACGCCGCCAGCGTTCGTCCTGAGCCAGGATCAAACTCTCCATTAAAGACCAACCGAAGCTGGTTTATCGAAAGAGCGATTAGCTCATTTGAAACTGACGAGATAAAATATCTCATGTTTGATTTTGCGAACAAAATCAGTTTACTCACTCGTTGTTCAGTTTTCAAAGATCAAACTTTCTTCTTCGCCGCGTTTTTCAGCAGCTATAAGATCATATCATGTTCGTTTCAAAAATGCAAGGGTTATTTTTTCTTCTTTCTTACAAAGATTATTTCGCCCTATTTATCATCTTATGAAACGGCTGTTTTGTTGTCAGCTCAATTAATATACCATTTTGTTTTGTTGATTACAACATGAAAATAATCCCAATTAATAATAAATAATCGATTTGCAAATACCGGTTCTACTATATATGTACATCAACGAATTTGTTTTTCTTCATTATAATTCACACGAGTATTTAAACAGATCTATTGCATCTAAAAAATGCTTTTCATGCTTAGTGGCTTGATGACATTGCGGACGTCTAGAGTGGGCGATCAATAATGTAGGCGTTGCTTTAGAGTAAGCACCATAACTGAGTCAGAAAATGACCTTGTTTTTGAATACCACGAAAACCTTCATGTGTTTTGGAGCACGAAAAGTAAAATCCAGCAATTGTTTAAAAATGGCGGAGGATCAGCACCAGAAAATTCTTTTATAGAATGAACGTAACAAAAAGGGGTTGCCCCTCTGGACACCCCTTTTTCTGTAATATGCCTAACTCTCTTTATTTGCTCATCTGTAAACTACTATTGGATGCTGCTTTTATTGCTGCGTCAAAATAATTGGACCGTCTGCTGTAATTGCCAACGTATGCTCATATTGTGCCGACAAACCGCCGTCCAACGTACGTGCGGTCCAGCCGTCCGCATCAATTTTACTGCGGTATGTGCCTGTGTTGAGCATCGGCTCAATTGTAATGACCATACCCTCTTTCAAGCGTGGTCCACGGTGTGGAGGTCCGTAATGCGGAACCTGCGGTTGCTCATGCATTTCTTCCCCGATGCCATGCCCAATAAATTCGCGTACGACTGAGAACCCTTCGGCTTCCGCGTAAGTTTGGATTGCATGGGAAATATCGCCGATCCGATTACCAACAACGGCTTGCTCAATTCCTTTATACAAAGACTCTTTGGTAACGTCCAACAGCTTTTGTGCCTGCTCAGACACATTCCCTACCGCATACGACCAAGCAGAATCTGCCAGCCAGCCATTCAAGTTCACAACCATGTCGATCGTCACGATGTCGCCGTCCTTCAACGGTGTTTTGTTCGGAAAGCCGTGGCAAATTACATCATTAGGTGAACCACAAGTTGCAAACTGGTAGCCGTTATAGCCCTTTTGCTCCGGTGTTGCACCATGCTTCTTCATAAATGATTCCGCAAAGGCGTCAATTTCCAGTGTCGTAATACCTGGCTTAATCATTTTGGCAATTTCCCGGTGGCAGGCAGCCAAAATTTCGCCAGCCTTTTTCATATTTTCAATTTGTTCTTTGGTTTTAATGATAATCATTAAACGTTCTCCTTCTTATCCGTGTTCGTTCCACTTTTCACTGTTTCTTTTTCTGCTTCTATTGTAACGCTAAAAGCAGTGAAATGGAACCGATGTCAATTGATACCGTTTACAAGGGACTAAACGGGTTATATAATACTCCATAATTTTTATACAAGTATGCAAAATTATTTGCAGGATAGGAGTATTCTATGAAATATCCAACAACCTGGTTACAGGGAGCATCACTCGGAGAAAGGATTACTTGTGAGCTCCGGCTTCAGATTATACGCGGTGTGCAGACGCCCGGCACTGTTCTATCTGAAAATCAGATTGCTGCTGATTTTGGTACCAGTCGTTCTCCTGTGCGTGAAGCCATGAAAGTACTCTCGGGCGAAGGACTTATCCGCTTGGAGCGTATGGGGGCGGTTGTGATCGGCATGACACCCGCTGATATGGAGGAGCTATTCGACGTACGAATGCTGATCGAGCATTTTGTTGTTCAAAGGTATGTACATAAGGATAACACCATATTGGTAACCACTTTAAATCAGATGATCGACAAAATGGAAGTCGCTCTCAAGCACAAGGATATCGCTGAGTTTTCTCTTCAAGATTTTAATTTTCATGAAGCTCTGGTTCTGGAAGCAGGCCATACCCGTATTCTCCATACCTGGAATGGCATGAGACAGTTGATCCTAACGGTTATGCTGGCTGCGACCGAACAACGATTTGCGTCCAACATCGAAGAATCTCAAGTCACGATTCACAAGCACCGCACCTTCGCAAATGCTTTGAAACAAGGGAATGATCAAGAGTTATCCCGACTCATTGAGGAACATTATCGGGACACTCGCAACGCTGTTAACGATAGCGTATTATCCTCCTATAGAAAGACATGATCCTAGCCGGAACATACCTGACAAAGGCCAAATGTATCGCGTCCTTTATGGGGCCAGTCCCTGCGCACTCCAACTGACGCGGTTCTCTTTTTAGACTAGATTGTCGACAAGTATACATTTATCTATACATATTATTGCCTTCATTCTTTTGAATGTTATGAACCATCCTCTCCCTGATCGCATTCGGTTTGATTATGCTGCTGAATGTGTTAATTTAACGATAATAGCTAATAAGGTAAGTGAGGGGGAGATTGAACATGACCAACACCCGATATATGATCGGCGTCGATATCGGCACGACCAGTACCAAGGCAGTGCTTTTCGAAGAAAGCGGCAATATTGCTGCGCAGCATCATGTGGGATATCCACTCCATACACCTGAGCCGGATGCGGCAGAACAGGACCCTGAAGATATTTTTAAAGCTGTCGTAACGACAGTGCAAGAGGTCATGACACAAAGCGGAGTACCCGCCGAACATGTACTGTTCGTCTCCTTCAGTTCGGCTATGCACAGCGTTCTGGCGGTGGACAAGAACGGTAAGCCACTGACTGCCTCCATCACTTGGGCAGATAACCGTAGTGCCAAATGGGCTGAAGCGCTCAAGCATAAATACAACGGACACGATATTTATTTGCGCACTGGAACACCCATTCATCCTATGTCACCACTGACGAAATTAATGTGGATTACACGGGATTTACCGGATGTTGCAGCCCAGACGTACAAATTTATTTCCATAAAAGAATACGTCTTTGCCCGTTTATTCCACCAATATGTCGTGGATCATTCGATCGCCTCCGCTACCGGACTCATGAATTTGAAGCAGCTGGATTGGGACGAGGAAGCGCTCATCATTGCAGGGGTG
This sequence comes from Paenibacillus sp. N119s, assembly GCF_059447605.1. Classification (NCBI taxonomy): domain Bacteria; kingdom Bacillati; phylum Bacillota; class Bacilli; order Caryophanales; family Paenibacillaceae; genus Paenibacillus; species Paenibacillus sp. N119s. The sequence continues at coordinate 3,311 of NZ_JCAJRU010000280.1, forward strand.
AGGAAGGAGCAGCTGTCTGAGTTGGTGCCGACAACTCATGTGCTAAAAGGACTGGATGCGACCTATGCACATGACATGGGCTTATTGGAGACGACCCCTTTTGTGATCGGAGCCAGCGACGGTGTCTTGTCCAACCTCGGCGTGAATGCGATCAAGCCTGGAGTTGTCGCTGTTACCATCGGCACCAGCGGAGCCATCCGGACTGTAGTTGATAAGCCTCTCACCGATGATAAAGGTCGCTTTTTCTGTTACGCCCTGACCGAAAAGCTGTGGGTTATCGGCGGCCCGGTAAACAATGGCGGTATCGTGTTCCGCTGGATACGGGATGAATTTGCAGCCTCTGAGGTGGAAACTGCCAAACGCTTAGGAATTGATCCGTATCATGTACTGACCCAAATCGCGGAACAAGTGCGTCCCGGCTCGGACGGTCTGCTTTTCCTTCCGTATTTATCCGGCGAACGCGCTCCTCTGTGGGACCCTAATGCGCGCGGCTCCTTTTTCGGCCTGTCCCTCCGCCACAAAAAAGAGCATATGATTCGTGCCGCACTGGAGGGCGTACTGTTCAATCTATACACAGTCATGCTCGCCATGGAGGAGGTCATCGACAGACCGTCAGTCATTCACGCCACGGGTGGGTTTGCACGCTCCGAGCTATGGAGGCAGCTCATGGCGGATATTTTTGATCAAGAAGTCATTATTCCAGAAAGTCTGGAAAGCTCATGCCTGGGTGCAGCTATTCTAGGCTTGTATGCGTTGGGGCAAATTGACTCGCTAGATGCAGTATCTGGTATGATCGGCACCACTCATCAGCATAAACCTGCGCCAGAGCATGTAGATATCTATCGCGATTTACTGCCGATCTATATTCGTATTTCGCGTAAATTTGAAGAAGAGTTCAAGGATATTGCAGAATTTCAGGCCAAGTCCCTACAGTCTTGAGTTACAAGAATAAACATCGTTATTACACCAATTCCTATCCACACCACAGAAAACAGTGACGAAATATAATGTTAAACCAAGCAGCGAAGCCATAGGCTCCTTAAACTTATAAAGCGAAGACCCATCTCATCAGGGTCTTCGCTTTATTATTGTGCGCCCTTCGTCATGTAGAGCAACATCAGTGTATTTCACAGGAAATCGGCTATGACCGAAATTATAGAAACAGGGTTTTGGAGATAATCACCAGCAATATAAATAGTACCAGAATCGCTCCTACAGATGTCCAGGCTCCCATACCGTGACCCCAACCGCCTACGCCACTCATGTGCAGCACTCCTTTCGCTCATTTACAGAATCATTGTATGTAGACCTGGTCTAATGTGTAAGGGGGCATTCCCCCATTTTTGCGGCGAATGCCTGTTTATTTTGGGGACTAGCATTATGTATTAACCTCTCCACTGTTGCTTTCCTCATCATCAATACTGCACAATTCCCAAGGAATCCACTCGGCTAGCCATACTTCATGCCCTGCATAATAAAAGGCGATCCCCTCTTCTCTTGCTTTAATCGTGTTTACCTTGAGCATGGCCAATTCACCTCTTCGGCTCCCTGCCAATGCTGCAAAATTAGTGCTTTCAGATAAATGTACATACTGTCTGCCAACAGGATCTAAACCATCTGCCATAATAAATGGCAATGCTTGCTTATTCGTACCATGGTATAGTACATCTGGTGGATTCCCGGGAGTATACTCTATCTTTTGATAGCTATGTCCATATCTAGCTCTGATTCTACCGTTATGGATTTCAAAACGCTGCTTATCTGAATTGCGTACGATCCGCTCAATATCAGTCTGCTTTACACCTGACCAGCCTGGCAAGCTTTGAATGATTTGAAGTAAGTGTTCTACAGTACAGGAGCCATCTGTAATGTCTAACTTAAGCCCGGATTCCTCGGGCTTGTGTCGCAGCATTTTGCTCATTATTTTACTTAGCTTCATATCTTCCTTTTGTTTCTTCATCGAGTTTCTCCTACCTTTAACAAAAGAGTTTCATCTTTTTATTTGAATGTATTCTTCTAAATGATGTTAAATACATTCTCGTCATGATCTTGATAATTCTGAACGACCGCTTCTGATTGTTTTTTACTGTGATTTCGAAGAATACACCATTGAACCTTGTAGATTTAAAAGATATTTCTACATAAAATTAAGGATTCCTCTTATCTCTTCTTTATACTTTTCCATATTAAATCAGGAATTATTAATCTTCGAAGTAAGTCAGACCCCAACGCCTCGTGCCTCAAAGCGAACAAACACAATACGCTAAAAGACCATCAGAACCAAAAAGAGCTGATGGTCTTTTAGACAAAATAATGATCGCTATGCCTCTCTACGGCTACGCGGTGTCAGACCGAGCCAGGACAGCAGCGAACTGCGCGATTTACGTTGTCGGCCCTGGTAGGTACGTAAATTGGTAATTAACTGTCGATCCCTTTCTTCTTCGA
>NZ_JCAJRU010000281.1:0-5731 GCF_059447605.1 Paenibacillus sp. N119s
GCTGTGTTGGGTCTTGCTACTGTTCACTCCATTGTTATCCGGTTGCTGGGATTCTGTGGAGTTGAACCAAAGAGCAGTAGTATCGGCTATAAGTATTGATTCAGATGGGGAGTCGGATTATGAGGTTTCCCTGCAGGTGATCGTGGCAGATGAAATCGCTGGGGCCAAAGCGAGAGGAGATACCCCAGTCGTTTTGTATCGGGAAAGGGGGGGGAGTCTGTTTCAAGCGCTCCGCAGAGCCTCACAAAGGGTTCCACGGGTCATTTCTTTGGCGCATACCAAACTGGTCGTTATTGGTGAAAAGCTGGCGCGGGCTGGAATCGGCGATACGATAGATTTTCTGGAAAGGTCTACAGAAATCCGACTGCCGGTGAAAATGCTGGTGGCACGTGGTAATACTGGGAAGGATGTACTGGCAACCATGACCGCGATCGGCCGTATTCCTGCCAATGACATTTCAGGAAAGCTGGAAGCATCGGAGCGTTTGTATGCCGGGGATTACGCGGTGACTATCGACGATGTCATTCGCAGCCTGTCTCATAAGGGTGGCGGTCCTGTGCTGACGGGCATAGGGGTCAATGGGAACTTGGAGCAGGCCCCAAGCAAGAGCAATGTGGACAATATTTTACCGAAAGCTATTGTTCATATTAACGGAATGGGGGTGTTCAAAAAGGATCGGCTTGTCCGTTGGTTGGACGATGACCAGGCCATTGGACTGTCTATGATCAACAACAAGGTGAAAAGTGCCGAAACAACACTGAGCTGTGGTAAGAATAGGGAAACCATTGGCATCGAAACCTTGTTTTCTGCAACCAATATACACACTCGGATGGAGCAAGGAGAGCCTATTTTTGTGATTAGCTTAAAACAGACCGGGGCAGTACAGGAGGCTGAGTGCTCGATTAACTTACAGAGTCCGGAGGAGATGAAAAGACTGCAGGAGCAATGGTCAGAGGAGACGAAAAAAGTGATCACTTCAACAGTCAGGGACATTCAGCGTACCCGCAGCGATGTAATAGGCTTTGGCCTCGCGCTGGAGAGGAGCCATCCCCAACAATGGAAGAAGCTTTCTCCCGATTGGAGCCGTTATTTTGCGGAAAGTACCGTTCGTATTCAAGTGACTTCTATACTGAAACACACTCAGTCGCGGACTAACCCATATTCCAAGGGGGAACCAGACTAGTGAAAAATAGAACGAGGAGGGAAGGTTATGAAAAAAAAGGTACAGATAGGTGCAAAAGAGATGATCTCTCTTATGGTGTTGTTTGAGATGGGCACATCTATGATGTCTATTCCCGGAAGGAATGCGGGCAAGGATGCATGGATCGCCATCCTTATTTCCACGGTTTTGGGAGCAATGCTTTTTGTGTGCTATGGCAGCCTTCACCGACGCTTTCCCAACTTGCTCATGACACAGTACTGCAGAGCTCTTTTGGGCAAGAAAGCAGGGAGCGTGCTTGCTTTTATATATATCGTGTTTTTTCTTTACGGCGGAGCACGGGATCTTCGGGACACGGGGATCCTGATTGCCGACCGGACACTTCAGCATACGCCGTTGACAGTCATTTGTGCCTTAATGATTGGACTTGTCATGTATGTGATGTATTTGGGAATTGAGGTTGCAGGCCGGACGGCCATCATCATGTTGATTTTGCTACTGCTGCTGGGCCTGGCTACGAATATATTAATTTTGTTGGCAGGCATTGTAGATATGGGCAATATGTTGCCCATAGCAGAGCATGGCTGGCAGCCGATATGGCAAGTTGTTTATTCGCAAGCCGTGATGCTACCGTACGGCGAGATGGTTACGTTTGCGATGATTCTCCCCACATTAAAAAAGAACTATCGTGCCAACGGGGTAGGGGTCTCTGCTATATTGTTCGGAGGGTTGCTCCTGTCTATGGTTACACTGTCCAATGTGCTTGCACTGGGAGAGGATGTGTTCAAACGGGCGACTTACCCGCTACTGTCGATGATCAGCAAGGTCGAAATATCTGATTTTATCGATAGAATCGATGTCATCGGCGTGATGAGCGTTATTATTTTTGATTTTTTTAAAATTTTCATCTTCTATTATGCCGCGGTTAAAGCCGCAGAAGATGTAATGAGAATACCTTACCACAAATTGATCCTGCCATTTGGTCTGATCATGTTAGTCTCTTGTGTATTGATGGCATTGAACTATCAAGATCACCTTCAAACAGGCGAGTTAGTACTAAAATGGCTGTTTCCGATATTTGCCGTATTTTTTCCTATCTTGTTGCTAATCGTGTCGTGGCTGAGAAAGACCCGGAATAAAAAAGGAGAGGAAAATGTCTCTTGAGTCATCGTCTTGCCGACAAAAAAACATCGGTGGATCATCGGAGACCTTTTTAAAGTGGCCTTGTTCTTTCATTTATTGCTTGTTTACGTTATCCCTTGTTTGTTCTTTCTGCTGGCTCTCTTGCGAAGAAGCAGAGGAAGTAGTAGAAACTTTGAGGAAACGTGACCATTGTGAGAATAGGAAGCGAAATACGTTTCCTATTGGCTTTTTTCCCACATATATAAAGAACACGATAAGCATTCCGGCCAGAACAACATATTCCGATGGTCGCATCGTGCGAAAAGCCAATGAAATAGGCTCCCAAGGATGACGCGCACCGAAAAGCCATTTTATCGATATGCTTGTTCCGAGCATGAGCAGCATGAAAAGCGTAAATATCCACAATATCTTCATAAAATATCCCTCCGATTATAAACAAGCTAAGCATGTACTCCTGTATACATTGTGTTACAAAGTGGCTCGATTTATCCGATACCATTGACTTGAAATAAATTAAGATTTATACTTATTCTAAATTAATTTTTAATATGATTATAAGCTTAGAATAAATATAATCTGTACTGGTTAAGGGAGATGCGATATGAGAACTTTAAATTTAACTTCGCAGCGCCAAGCAGTGTATGATGTGGTCCGTGAAGCCCACGATCACCCTACTGCTGCCGATGTTATGAATCGGTTGATGGAGCGCGGATATAATTTGGCCTATGGAACGGTCTATAATTCACTACGTTATTTAACGGATAAAGAATTAATCCGTGAGTTGAAACTCGGGGAAGCCGCTAGTCGTTATGACGGCCGGATGGACGATCATCAGCATATTATTTGTCAGGTATGTGGACGGGTAGATGAAGTGATGAGTGAAGTCCCACACGATTGGATTGATACGGTTGCGCATGAAACGGGATATACCATTGCCCATGCCCATGTCGTATTCGGAGGAGTGTGTAAGGAATGCCAAAGCAAGCGAATCAAGTAACGAATCGCATTAAGGTTGCTGACATGCCTAGACGCGTGAAGGGCAGTTGGACATCGCTGCTGTCTGCCCCGTCTACAACTGCGGTGCAGACCGTCCCTTCTAATGAACCCCTGTATTGTCCGACTACACGCCGCATCATTTTGATCAGTTCCGTACCGGGTGTAGTTCACGGTGTGGTGCGTACGTTGTCAGATGCGTGTTTTGACGTGCTGGTCTTCCATCGCTGGGAGCCTGAAGTACAACGTCATTTGGGGAGCGATCTCTTGATTTACGATTTGACCGCCACCGATCCACGGAGTGAATTGCTGAATATCCGCCATGACCTTGAGCATGAGTATATGAAGGACACGCCAGTCATGTATGTGGTTCAGGATCGGATGTCTGTGCATGCGAGTGAGCTGCTTCCTTCGGAAGAGGTGCTGATATGGCCGCTGGCATCCAGCCAAATGGTGCATGATATTGAACGGATGATAGTGCGTCATCCGGTGGTTTCCCGTCAGGCAGCGCAAACCAGCCGTCGTACAGTGTTCAAGGACATCTGGATTGACCGTGATAAAATGTTGGTATATAAGGAAGAGAATCCATTGAATCTGACCAAAACAGAATACGATTTACTGTTGAAGCTGATAGATGCTCAAGGAAAAGTGATCTCCCGGGAGCAGATGATGCATGATATCTGGGAAACCGATTTTGTTGGCGGCAGCAATGTTGTGGATGTGCATGTCAAAAGCTTGCGCAAAAAGCTGGACGATCGGCCTGCAGAGCCCGAATATATTGCTACCGTAAGAGGTGTAGGATACAGATTGGCAGATTAAACGAAGGTTATGAATATTGATGAATTTCCGCCGGATGTAGACCATTCGGCGGTTTGTATATAGTCTCTGAAGCTGACACCAGGTGTGATGGTTGACTTTATCAGGATATATACACTACAATCAGTAGTGTGAGGTGCTTCTTATGAAACGACTGAATTTTAAAGCTGGCGAAACCGGGCTTAACCGATTTTTCGGACCGCTGGAAGCCAAAATCATGGATATTTTATGGTCCACTTCGGATCGGAGTATCAAAGAAGTGCAGACCGCATTGGAGGGGGATCGGGACTTTAACTTCAATACGGTGATGACGGTGATGAACCGTTTAGTGGAAAAGGGGATTTTGAGTAAAAGTATACGTGGCAGAACGTCCTTATACCGTCCTGTTTTAAGCAGGGAAGAGTTTATGGATGAGCAATCCAAAGAACTGAGTCACGAGTTGGTAGATGAATTTGGTCCGCTTGCTGTCAATCATATGATTGATGCTCTGGAGGTAGCGGATCCGGTTCTGATCGAACGTTTGGAACAAAAAATTAAACAATGGAAAAAGGATATGTAGACGATGTGGAAAACACGTTCTAAATTACTGTTTACAGCAGGCGCCTTGATTTCGAGTTTCGCCCTTGTACAAATGGGCATGTATGCCGGGCAGCATGTTTTCGGCTGGAAATTGAATTTTAACGTGTTTCAAATTTGCAGAAGTTTGTTGCAGCACTACGGAATCGGCTACATGGTGGATGCACTCAGCGGGCTAGTTTTGGTTACCTTCGGTATCGCCGGAGGAGAAGCGGTCAGACAGTGTATGGCTACCAGGGCGGCTTTCCGTAAATTGCACCGAATGCGTGATCTGCCGCTGACCGAAGAACTGGGTGAACGATATCGTGAACTCGGGACCGACCGGATTTGGGTCATTGATTATGCCAAACCTGCTGCCTTCACTATGGGATTATGGAAGCCACGCATTGTATTGTCCTCTGCGTTGTTGTCGGTACTCGACAAGCATGAGGAAGAGGCAGTCATATACCATGAAGCGTATCATATGAAGCATTATGATCCATTGAAGACCTGGTTCCTGCAAATGTGTGCTACACAATTGTTTTACTTGCCGGTGCTACGTCATATTACTAGCCAATACAAGACGGCCCGTGAAATCTTGGCAGATAACGAAGCGATTCAACGAGCCGGTTCACCGGTTGGGATTGGGAGCGCATTGCTCAAGCTTCTGAGTATGACACCTGCGAACGCCCGTCTGGTAAACTCCGCTGCTTGTTCCTCTTTTGCAGAAACGTCCATTAATTATCGGATTTCACGCATTCTTGATCCTCAGCAAGAGCCGATCATTCGAATGCCTTGGCGTTCCATTATGTTTTCAGGCTATGTACTAATTATGCTGACACTTATGTTTACACTGGCATTAATCTAGTTTGGCCAAAAGTTATCTTAAAGGGTGGCGCCTTCTGCGCTGCCGATTCTTCATATGCATTACACTACATATAGTAGTGTAATTCTCTAATCTGTACACAACTTAAAGGAGATGAGCTTATATGAATCAAACGCTTGCGAATATTGGAATATTATTGGTACGAATCTTTACAGGGGTTATTTTTATCGTTCACGGTG
>NZ_JCAJRU010000282.1:0-5719 GCF_059447605.1 Paenibacillus sp. N119s
AGAAGAGTACGTTGTTGTTGTTAGAAGAGGACCCTGCTTTTGCAAAACGTGCCAATGAGTTTCGTTCTGGAACGGGAGATGCACGATTTATAAGAGCAGACTTGTTAGTCAATGGAGAAGTAGTAAATCAGGTTCCTTTTGGCGAAATGGTTACTTTGCGTTTGCTGGCACAATATTATAAAGATATTGATTCTGAGGGAACCATTGGCTACATGGTTAGAAACCATACAGGTGTAGATGTGTTTGGCATGAATATTTATAATAAGGCAAAATTAGTCCCGAAAATGCAAGCAGGGGGCATTCTTGAGGTTAATTTTAATTTCCGTAATCTATTGTCTGAAAGTGGTAAATACACCATCTCTATTGGCTTGAAGCCTAAGCCGTTTGAGCCTCTTTATTTGGATAGCGTAAGTATAGCAGCTGTTTTTGAGGTTCCTAAGCCAGAAAATAATTACGTACCAGGTTTAATATTTGTAGATAATACAATAGATTTGCAAGTCATTAATTAGGGCTGGTGATAAAATGTGTGGGATTTTGTTTTCTAATGTAGCTATAGATAAAAAAGCATTTCGTAATTCATTAAGTATAATGAAACATCGGGGGCCTACGGCCCCACTTTGCATATACCAGAATGAAAATTTTATGCTTGGTCACAACAGGTTAAGCATTTTAGATCTAGATCAGAGAAGTGATCAGCCTTTTTTTTCTGATGATGGAAGATATGCGATTATATTTAATGGAGAAATCTATAATTATAAAGAATTAGCGTCGGCATATTCAATTCAAATGAGAACAAACTCAGATACTGAACTTTTATTGAAGCTTTACATTCAATATGGTCCCCGAATGTTGAATTGGCTTAATGGAATGTTCAGTTTTATTGTTTTAGACGTCCAGCAGAAATCATTTTTTGTAGCACGAGATCGTATGGGGGTAAAGCCGCTTTACTACAATAGGAATGGTGAAGAGTACATCTTTAGCTCTGAAATTGCTCCCCTGCTCCCACTAGTTCATAGCGTTTCTTTAGATCAAGCAGCTATAAGGCAATATAAAAAAATGAGATGTTTTTTTAATAATCGGACTATCTATAATGAAATAAAAGAATTCCCGCCAGGATATTACTATGAGAATGGCGAATTTATTAAATATTGGGAACTTGATTATTCAGAGAAAGAGCCGCCTTCAGATGAGGAACTTGAGTATTTAATTCGTTCTGCAGTAGAGTATCGCAAGATCGCAGATGTTGAAATTGGAAGTTACCTAAGCGGAGGCTTGGATAGCACGATTATTACCGCACTTGCTGGGGTAGAGCATACATGGACTGTTGGCTTTGAAGATTATAATGAGTTCCAGTGGTCTGAAATCGCAGCAACAAGATACAACACTATTCATCATCCGATATTGTTTGATCCTGATCGCTTTTTATCATTAGCTCGTGAACTTGTGCTTGTAAAAAAAGAACCACTGTCTGTGCCCAACGAAGTGCTGCTGTATCATATGACACAACAAGCATCTGCTAAAAACACAGTCATCTTAAGTGGAGAAGGCGCTGATGAACTTTTCTATGGATATGACCGTATTTTCAGATGGGCTAGCAGCACCACAGACTTTGATATCCAAGCTTTTAGTGATCTCTACACCTATGGATCGGAAGAGGATTTAGAGATTGTAGAAGATGCATTAGCACCTTTTATGAACCTGAAGTGCCCTCAAAAAATCGTAGCTGCATTCTTTCAACAAGCCCATTTACGAGGGTTACTTAAAAGATTGGATAGTGCCTCAATGTTAAATTCGGTTGAAGCAAGATCTCCTTTCTTGGACTACAGATTAATTGAAAGGCTTGCAGGTGTAGATGCTCAGTATAAGATGAGGGATGGGGTTGTTAAGGCTCCGCTCAAGAGAATTTTTAAAGATATCGTCCCAGCAGAGATTGTAAACAGAAAAAAGGTGGGTTTTCCTGTTCAACTTGAAAGAGTCCTATCTTCTGAAAAAATTGAAGGGAAGACGACATTCGACAAATGGTTTAACTTCAATTTAAATACGTTAGGAGAAATCTTATGATTATCGGCTATACTTCCGGAGTCTTCGATTTATTTCATATTGGACATTTGAATTTGTTGAGAAATGCTAAGTCACTCTGTGACAAGCTCATTGTGGGTGTGACCACAGATGAGTTGGTTTCATATAAGTACAAAAAAGCGGTCATTCCTTTTGAGGAACGAATTGAGATTGTTAGAAATATAAAATTTGTTGATACTGTAATTCCTCAGGACTCAATGGATAAATTTGAGGTTTGGCAAAAATTAAAGTATGACGTAATGTTCGTTGGTGATGATTGGTTTCAAAATGAACGTTGGGACCAGTATGAGTTGCAGTTTAAGGAAGTTGGAGTGAAAATTATATATTTTCCCTATACGAAGAGTACATCATCAACTTTACTGAATGAGACATTACTGAAATTAAGAAAATAAGTGGATTTTTGCCTGAAAGGAAGAGGTTTTACAGTGAATATGAACAGATCTATAGCTTTTGTCATTCACAATCTTGTTTTATATGAAACGATTAAGCCTTTAATTGAGGAATGTGAAAAAAAGCAGATCGTTTGTGATATTTATGTCCCTCACATTGAAGAAGATGATTGGGGAGACATGTCCTTAGATACCTATCATTACTTAAAGAACAACGGTATAAACGTGACTCTAACAAGCGCTGTACCTGACAAAACATATAAAATAGCCTTCTATCCTTACCTCCCCTATTATTTGGAAGTTAAGTCCGATTATAAGTTCAGATATCAGTATGGAATGGCTAAACCAAACTGGAATTTAGATACATGGAGTCGGAATTTTGATTTCATCTTTTGTAATGGGATGTATGATTCCTCGGTTCTGACAGCGTACACTCAGACTGAAATCGTAGGAATGATTAAATATGCCAACTTTCAAAGGATGAGACATAAAACAGATAAATATAATTTGCTCTATTTGCCTACGTATGGGAATGAGTCGTCTATTGAGCTTGTGATGAACCACATTGAAGAGATTTCAGATATCTTTAATATGAAGGTGAAATTACATCATGGCACTTCTTTTTTGGAGCATGATCGGGTTAATCTAGTTAAATCTCGTGTTCCTGAAGTACTTGATCACAAAGCTTCTCTTGTTCATTTAATAGAGGAAGCAGATGTAATATTATCAGACGGCTCTGGGGCTATATTTGATGCACTATTTACGGATACTCCAATTGTAATATTTCAGCATCCTCAAACAGAATCGTTCGAGGGAATTTTACCTTTGGAAGAACAAATAGTTCAGCAAAATATTGTTCCTTTTGTGAGTGATAACGGTAATATTAAGCAAACTTTACTTAATGCAATCTTAGATGAGCAACTAATACAACAAAGAAGGAAATTTACTTTAGAGATGTTTCCGGTCAAAGGAAGAGAGACGATAGATAAGTGTATGGATGTAATTAATAGGTTTTTAAAAGATGACGTAGACCATGCTTATAGAGCAGGGCATACACGTCTGAATAATGAGTTCAATGCATTACAAAACCTTAATGAAAATCAGAGCCAAGAAATTGAACAGCAAAAACAACGAGTAGCTGAGCATGCGGATCAGATTAACACATTGATTCAAACGCGTGACCATCAGGAAAATGTAATAAACAGCATGTCAGCAGATTTTAAATCTCTGTCAGAAAAGAAAGATGAATTAGAACAAAAATATGTTCAACTCACAGAGGATTATAATGATGAAAAAAATAACTTGGATATTTTGAATCATCAATATAGACAATTATTTGGTCAATATAATGAACTGAACACCCAGTTCAGTGAGTTGCAAGAATATAATGGAAGACTGTCTACAGAGCTTCATAATATTTATAACTCTAAAAGGTGGAAAATGGCGAATAAACTTAAACATATTTTACACAAATCCAAAATGATATATGTTCTTAAGGGATACAGAGTATGGAAAAACTATGGCACTACGATCTTGCTGAAAAAGATTAAATCTAAAGTGTCGCATAAGATTAAGCGGGCTAACACAGGAGATCAGCCTGTTGATCTGCGCAAAGATGAAGGGAATTACAATCAGTTATTAACTTGGTATGAGTATAAATTTTATAATTATAAAGTAGCTAAAGACAATTCATTTTCTCTGGCACTGGATAAGTTTGAGACTGCATTTGAGAAAGATCTTATATCGATTGTCCTTCCTGTATATAACGGTGAGGATTATGTATCAAAAGCTATTGATAGTATTCTGCAGCAATCTTATAAGTATTTTGAACTCATTATTATTAACGATGGTTCAAAAGATAAAACGGCAGAAATTATTGATGCGTATGCGAAAGCAGATCATCGTATTAGGGTAGTCCATCAGGAAAATCGTAAAATACCAAGAACATTATCGAGAGGTTTTAAACTTGCTAAGGGTGAGTATCATACGTGGACCAGTGCAGATAATATTCTACCTGAACATTTCTTGGAGAAGATGGTCGCTGATCTTAAACGCGATGAAAATATTGGTATGGTATATGCGAACATGAGGTTAATTGACTCGGACGGCCAAGTAATTTCCAACCATGGCTGGTATGAAGAACCACAGTTCAGTGGCAATGTTATGCTACCTAAGTCTGCATTGGAACTAAATGTATATCCTAACAATACGATTGGTGCGGCCTTTATGTATAGGGCCAAGGTAACTCACTTATTAGGCGACTATTCTAGCTATAAGCATACCCTTGAAGATTATGATTACTGGATGAGAGTGAACTCCTTATTTGAGCTCAAACATGTGACGTTCGATGAGCCTATATATGATTATCGCTGGCATGACAAATCATTGACCGCTTCAGATCAAGAACTTGGCATCACATCTAACAGATATAAACTCATGGTACTTGATGATTTTAGAAGAGATTTTTATCTGACCCCATTAGTTTGGATTATTGAGGGAGATGCTGCTAAAGTTAGTGAGTTTAAGAAATATGTTCTGGCTAAAGGTCATACCGTGGTTGGAAGAGATGAACTGAATACAATTATTGGTCTTAATTTGGCAACGCCTATTTGCTATTTATATATTAAAACAGGCGAAGTCCATAATTTTGAATTTATAGATTCTAATGCCTCATCGTCTATGTATGCACTGCTTATAGATAAATCAGAGCATACCGCAGATACATTCGTAGCTGACTATCCTTGGGATCTGAAAATAAAGGATAAAATGAATGGTGAGACGGATAGCAACTATGACTTTTTTGCACAGGAGACGGAAGTTCTGTTCTCTCTTATAAATACCAAGGTTAAAAACGATCACTTATATCGCATTGAGGCGGTAATTGAAAGTGAACCCGTCTATAAAAAGGGATTATCCGTTATTATTTGCACATACCAGCGGAGTGAGAAACTATCAAATGCGATTAAATCTGTGATAGAACAGTCGTTGGATAAAGCAAGCTATGAAATTATTGTTGTAAATAATGATTATCAGAATGATGAGATTCATCATCTGGTTCGTGAGTTCAGAACAACCTATAATATTGACGAGTCCTTCCTACGGTATATGGAGGCTCCATTAAAAGGTCTTTCCTTTGCGCGTAATGTTGGTTTGTTTGGAGCAGAGGGTGAAGTCATACTCTATATTGATGATGATGCTATCGCAAACTCCGACTTGCTTGAAGAGACCGTCAGAGGCTTCTCAGATCGTCC
>NZ_JCAJRU010000283.1:0-5714 GCF_059447605.1 Paenibacillus sp. N119s
AGAATATGAATTGATATGATATTCGTATTATTGTCAACCTGATAGAATGTTACTAAGTTGACAATAGAGTGGGTTCTTTAAGCTGAAAATCTCGACTGGTTACATGATCATTGAACTAAGGGAGGCTAAAACATGAATTTATTCAATCAAGATGTAGATAAGGGTGTAGATTGGGGATTGCTGGCAAAAAAAGCGATCCGTTTCAGCAATCTGACGCTGGAAGAAGGCATGGCTGTACTGGAAGCGGACGATGTGGAATTATTACCGATTATGCAAGCTGCATTTCAGGTGCGGCATCATTTTTACGGAAAAAAAGTAAAGCTCAATATGATCATGAACGCCAAAAGCGGTCTGTGTCCGGAGGATTGTGGTTACTGCTCTCAATCCATCGTTTCCACGGCACCTGTCAGCAAGTATAGTATGCTGGACAAGGAATCATTATTGGCTGGAGCGAGAGAAGCCATAGCACGAAAAGCAGGGACATATTGCATTGTAGCCTCTGGCAAAGGTCCGACAGATCGAGAACTGGATCAGGTAATTGATGCTGTGCAAGAAATTACTCGTACCATGCCGCTCAAGATTTGCGCTTGCTTGGGGATTCTAAAGGGAGATCAAGCACAGCGATTGGCAGATGCAGGGGTACACCGTTATAATCACAATTTAAATACAAGCAAGGCCAACTATCCCTCGATTACGACCACACATACATATGACCAACGCATCGAAACTGTGAAAATGGCTCAATCATACGGAATGTCTCCATGCTCTGGCGTGATTATCGGTATGGGAGAGACGAATGAGGAAATCGTTCAAATGGCTTATGCCTTAAGAGAATTGGATGCCGACTCAATTCCGATTAATTTCCTGAATCCAATCCCCGGAACTCCTTTGGAAGAAGCACAGCGGGTCTCGCCGATCCAAGCTTTGAAGGTATTAGCACTGCTTCGGTTCATCTGTCCATCCAAGGAAATACGCGTCGCAGGTGGACGGGAATTGAATTTACGCTCATTACAACCACTATCTCTGTATGCAGCAAATTCGATCTTTGTAGGAGATTATTTAACGACAGAAGGCCAAGAAATTACCGCTGATCATCAAATGATAGAAGATCTTGGCTTTGAAATTGAGATGTGTGCCCTTTCAGCCGTATAATAGAGATGGTATAAACTTGGAAGGGAGAGTTGAACGATGAGCGAAAAAGTATTTATTAGTCCGGGTAAATATGTGCAAGGGAAAAATGTGATTGATAAAACAGGTCAATATGTTAAGCCTTTAGGTCATACGGCCTTGGTTATTGCGGACAAACTGGTTTGGGAGATCGCAGCCGATCGGGTATTCAAAAGTCTGGAACAGGCCGATATTACTGCGATAAAGGTTGAATTTCAAGGGGAAGCATCCAAAAATGAAGTAAACCGTATTGCTGATGAGGGGCGAAGCAACAAGGTCGATATTGTCATTGGTGTAGGTGGTGGTAAAACGCTGGATACCGCCAAAGCCGTTAATGAATTACTGGGTTCCTCGGTTGTGATTGTTCCAACGACCGCTTCTACAGATGCACCCACCAGTGCCCTATCTGTTTTGTACACCGATGAGGGTGCATTTGATACGTATTCCTTTTTCAGTAAAAATCCGAGCTTAATCTTGGTCGATACGAAAGTCATATCTCAAGCGCCGCCTTTGTTCCTCTCCTCAGGCATTGCGGATGCCATGGCAACGTGGGTTGAAGCTCGCGCAGTCATTGAAGCACGTGCTACAACTATGGCAGGCGGCTTGCCAACCCTGGCGGCAGAAGCCATTGCGTCCAAGTGCGAGGAAGTTCTTTTCGATTATGGACTACAAGCTTACGAATCTGTGAAACGCAAAGTCGTTACACCGGCGCTTGAAGCGGTGGTGGAAGCCAATACGCTACTAAGCGGTCTGGGCTTTGAAAGCGGGGGTTTGGCAGGCGCACATGCCATTCACAACGGTTTTACCGTGCTGGAGGGAGATATTCATCACCTGACACATGGGCAAAAAGTAGCCTTTGGCACCTTAGTACAGCTTGCGTTGGAAAAGAGACCTTTAACTGAAGTGGAGCGGTATATTGATTTTTACTTAAAACTGGATCTGCCTGTTACGCTGGAAGACATTAAGCTGCAGGAAGCCTCCCGAGAGGATTTGTACCGGGTAGCTCAGGCTGCTACCAAAGAAGGCGAAACAGCTCACAATTTACCATTTGCTGTTACAGCAGATGGTGTGCTTGATGCAATCTTAGCGGCTGACCAGTATTCCGTTGCCTACAAGGCTAAAATTGGTCATAGAAACTAACCCCATACTAATAAAGTAGATTCAGAGGCCGCTAATAAGCGGCCTTTTTCCATTATTTAACTTGCAGCTTATGGTATGATTTTCATGGTACATAATTAGGAAATGCCGGGAGTATATTTACGCCTCCCCTAAAATTTGAGAGGAGTTTAGCGATGGCAAAATGGAACGTAGAAGATCAAGGTACTCAATATACGATTGAGTACAAGCGTGGCTTTAATGGTGGAAAAGTCATTGTGAATGGTAGCGAGCAGAAGGTGAAAAGCCAGAACGTATTTTTAAACTTGATTGATTTTCCAATAAGATTGAAGGAGAAAGCTGTGAATGTTGTAGTCATTGGCAACAAAGCAGATTTAGCTGTGGACGGTATATATCTTGGGTCCAACCAACCTTATGTTCCAGTAAGTAAGACTCCGGGCTGGAGTTGGGCTTTTGTCGTGGTCAGCTTGGTTATAGGGTGGTTATTTGCAGGCGTCCTTGGTCTGTGTTTAGGGATATTAGGTAGTATGTTCTATGTGAAATCATCTTTATCCTTACATCAAACCATTAATCGAAGAGTTGTAAGCTGCTTTATTGTTTTTTTCATCATCAGCGTAGTCCAAATTGTATTTGGACTTGCAGCGAATTACTGGATTAGTACGTTGTAAAAATAGTTTTAATACATCCTAAAGAATCAAGCAAGAAGGCTCTCCCGCATGAAGCGGCGAGAGCCTTTTTGCCATGTTAAATCGCCCAATTTCCTTTGCGGAAGATCGGTTCCTCAGTACCGTCCTCAGTAACGCCGTTGATGTCCATTTCACCTGAACCAATCATAAAGTCGACGTGAGTCAAACTGGAGTTCAGACCGTTGGCAGCCAACTGCTCTTGAGTCATATCCTTACCACCTTTAAGGTTAAATGCATAAGCATTACCGATAGCCAGATGGTTCGAGGCATTTTCATCAAACAATGTATTGTAGAATAAAATATTTTTATCAGAGATCGGTGACTTGTGAGGCACGAGAGCAACCTCGCCCAGGTAATGTGAACCTTCGTCCATCTCTACGAGATGCTGGAGAGTCTCCAAGCCGGTTTCAGCCTGTACATCGACAATACGTCCATTTTCAAAGGTCAGTGAAAAGTTGTCGATGATATTGCCACTGTAGCTGAGAGGCTTGGTGCTGCTGACTTTACCGTTTACCCCCGTTTTGAGTGGAGCTGTAAATACTTCCTCAGTAGGCATGTTAGCTACAAAAGTATGTCCCTGTTGGTTGACGCTTTCGGCTGCTACCCACAGATGGTCTTTTGCAAGTTCGATGGTGAGGTCTGTGCCTGGGGCCAGATAATGCAGCTTTTTATAGCGTTTGGAGTTTAAGATATCAGCTTTGCTGGAGAGGGTTTTCAGATGCTCATTCCATGCCTCCACAGGGTTGTCAAGATCCACACGCACAGTGCTAAAAATAGCTTCCCACAGCTTATCCATTTGTTCGGAAGCTGGCAGATCAGGGAATACTTTAGCTGCCCATTCTGCTGAAGGATAAGCAATCAGAGACCAGCTGAACTTGTCAGCCATTTGGTATTCACGGTATTGCCGCAACTCATGTGATCGCACGCGCTGGGCAGCCGTAATTCTGCTGGACGGAATCCCTTGAAGCAAATCCGGATTCTCTGCAAGAACATGAAGGATAGCAGCGCCATTTTCGACTTCTTCAGTCATTTCAGCTGCGTACCATTTGGGAGCAATATTAAATGTTTCATCAGGAGCTAGTTCATACTGTAATCGGGTAACCGTCTCATCACTCCATTTTACTTTAACCAGTTTGGCTCCGACAGTATACGCTGATTTAACGATTAGCCGCACGAGATCGGCAGACAAGATTGGCGCATGAACGATAAGTGTCTGCCCAGGTTGGACATTAGCGCCCACACGAACAGCTAATTCCGCATATTTCTGCAATTTTTGTTGAAAATCTGACATGTAACTTTCCTCCATTTCACGAAAAAGCCTCAAATAAGAATAGGGTAATTTGCACAGTTTTTTTGCAAATTCCACACATAGCTTATATATTGTACAATGTAACGAAAAGGTTCACAAATCAGTTTTGGTACTTTTTAGTGAAAATGAAAGGGCGGATAAATAAATGACAGAGCAAAATTCTTCTGAGGAATTGAAAGAAGTACATATTCAGCAGGCACAAATGACAAGAGATGAGAATGGTGTATATTTAGGCCAAGTAGTATTTGGAGTGGACGGACAGAGCTCTATTTATGAAATTACCTTCCACAGTAAAAAGGGAAAAGAGTGGGATTATAGTCTTCATTTTGCGGGAGAGCCACGCCTGGAGGAAGAGATGCTACAAATGGATAGCTGGATTGAAGAGAACGATGATCTTTTCGACTATTTGCTGGATGCCGCATGGAGTAAATTACCCGAGTAATGTAAACATGGTCTATTTTCGTGACAAGCGGATTATATTTAGCAGTGTCCGCATAATCTGCTGACATGGGGGAAGCCTAAAGGTCGAGTATAACAGGAAATTCCATGTGAATAGGAGGGTGAAGCTTTGGCAAATCATCTGTTCACCGAAGGAATGACGGCAAATGAAGAGGCTGCTCCCGATCTCCTGAGCTTACGGACGCTGTTTGTAAATGTGTGTTTTATCGGAGAACCGGGAAGCCGATCCTGGGTGCTGGTGGATACGGGGATGGCAGGATTCACAGACTCGATTATACGCCTGGCTGAGGAACGGTTTACGGGGCCTCCGGTTGCTATTGTGCTTACTCACGGTCATTTCGACCATGTAGGGTCGGTTATTGAGTTGGTACAGCATTGGGGTACACCTGTGTACGCACACCCTTTGGAATTACCTTATTTAACAGGAATGAAAGATTATCAAAAACCTGACCCCAGTGTGGGGGGAGGTTTGATGTCAGGCATTTCCTTTTTGTACCCCAATGATGCTATAGATCTCGATGATCGTATCACTTCGCTGCCCCAAGATGGCAGTGTCCCTGGCGCCCCTGGTTGGAAGTGGCTTCATACACCAGGACATACGCCTGGCCATGTATCGCTTTTTCATGAGCGGAGACGCTTAATGGTGGCTGGTGACGCTTTTATCACGGTAAAGCAGGAATCAGCACTCGCTGTGCTTTTACAGGAAAAAGAAATCCACGGGCCGCCTGCGTATTTTACAACAGATTGGCAAGCTGCACAGCGGTCAGTGAAGATGCTGGCCGGTTTAAAGCCTGCAATTGCTGTTACAGGGCATGGACATTACATGCATGGCACTGAGCTGACAGATCAGCTGGAGCGACTAGCTAGAGATTTTGAACACATGGCAGTACCCAAGCAGGGACGCTATGTGTAGTCATGTGTGTGAAGGACGATGCCTTGCGGGGCATCGTTTTTTTGTATTGTCGTGGAATTTTTTT